>JASCOJ010000230.1 GCA_029959645.1 Microbacteriaceae bacterium PS02332
CGCCCCCCCCCCCCCCCCCCGGGCCCCGGGGGGGCCCCCCGCCCCCCCCGGGGGCGGGCCCGCCCGTCCGCGTCGTGGCGGCGGGCGCAGTGCTACGGTGAACGGGATGTACTCGACGCTCCTCCTTCGCTGCCGCGACGAGGCCTGACACTCCGGCCCACCTCGTCGCGGAGTCCGTCGTGGCCGCACCCCCGCAGCGCTGACGACAGCGCAACCACGAAAGCGACGAACCGATGCAGAACACGCAGCGCCCCTCCGGGATGCCGATCCACAAGTACGTCCCGTTCTCCGACCAGATCACCGTCGACCTGCCCGACCGGACGTGGCCGACGAAGCAGATCGACAGGGCCCCACGCTGGTGCGCCGTCGACCTGCGCGACGGCAACCAGGCCCTGATCGACCCCATGGACGCCGAGCGCAAGCGGACGATGTTCGACCTGCTCGTCCGGATGGGCTACAAGGAGATCGAGGTCGGCTTCCCGAGTGCCTCGCAGACCGACTTCGACTTCGTCCGCTCCCTCATCGACGACGGCGCGATCCCCGACGACGTCACGATCCAGGTGCTGACCCAGGCGCGCGAGCACCTCATCCAGCGCACGTACGAGGCGATCGACGGCGCGAAGCAGGCGATCGTGCACCTGTACAACTCGACGAGCATCGTGCAGCGCGAGGTCGTGTTCCGCACCGACGTGCAGGGTGTCGTCGACATCGCGGTGCACGGTGCCGAGCTCTGCAAGGCCGCCGAGGCTCGGCTGCAGCACGACACGGTCGTCTACTACGAGTACTCGCCGGAGTCGTACACCGGGACCGAGCTCGAGGTCGCGCTGCAGATCTGCAACGCCGTGCTCGAGGTCTTCCGGCCGACGCCCGAGCGCAAGGTCATCATCAACCTGCCGGCGACCGTCGAGATGGCAACGCCGAACGTCTACGCCGACTCGATCGAGTGGATGTCGCGGAACCTCGCGCACCGCGAGGACGTCATCCTGTCGCTGCACCCGCACAACGACCGCGGCACGGCCGTCGCCGCCGCCGAACTCGGGTACATGGCCGGCGCGGACCGCATCGAGGGCTGCCTGTTCGGCAACGGGGAGCGCACCGGCAACGTCGACCTCGTCGCCCTCGGGATGAACCTGTTCACGCAGGGGATCGACCCGGAGGTCGACTTCTCCGACATCGACCAGGTCAAGCGCACCGTCGAGTACTGCAACCAGCTGCCCGTGCCGGAGCGCCAGCCGTGGGCGGGCGACCTCGTCTACACGGCGTTCAGCGGCTCGCACCAGGACGCGATCAAGAAGGGCCTCGAGGCGCGGGAGGCCCGTGCCGCCGCCGAGGGCGTCGGTGTCGACGAGGTCGTCTGGGCCGTGCCGTACCTGCCCGTCGACCCGAAGGACATCGGCCGGTCGTACGAGGCCGTCATCCGCGTGAACTCGCAGTCGGGCAAGGGCGGCGTCGCCTACCTGCTGAAGTCCGACCACGCGCTCGACCTGCCCCGCAAGCTGCAGATCGAGTTCTCCGGTGTCGTGCAGCAGCGGACCGACGCCGAGGGTGGCGAGTTCACCTCCGAGCGGATCTGGGACCTGTTCTCCGACGAGTACCTGCCCGCTCATGCCGACGACGACAAGTGGGGCCGGTACGAGATCACGAAGACCGCAACGTCGAGCGACTTCGACGGCACGACGAAGCTCTCGGTCGCCATGCGTGTCGACGAGGGCGCCGTCACCGCCGACGCCGTCGGTACCGGTCCGATCGACGCGTTCCTCACGGTCATGCGCGAGCAGGGCGTCGACGTCACGCTGTACGACTACTCGGAGCACACGATGAGCGCCTCGGGCGACGCGAAGGCGGCGTCCTACGTCGAGCTCGACGTCGACGGCGTCCGGCTCTGGGGTGTCGGCATCGACGCCGACATCGCCACGGCGAGCCTGAAGGCGATCGTGTCGGCGGTGAACCGCGCCGTGCGCGCGGGTGCCGCCTCCGGCGCCGCGGAGCTCGTCTCGGCGTAGCGCTCCGGCGCATCGCGCCCGCGCCCGCGCCCCGCGCTCCCGGTCGCGGGGGGGGCGCCCCCCCCCCCCCCCCCGCCCCCCCCGCGCGGC
>JASCOJ010000231.1 GCA_029959645.1 Microbacteriaceae bacterium PS02332
GGGACCCGGGCACGGCGGCGACGGATGCCCGCACGCCGCCCGGCGCGGCGCGGCCCACGCTACCGCTGCGGGGCGCCCCGGCGGCCGGGGACGACGAAGCCCCGGGGCCGGCGGGCACCGGGGCTTCGCAGGGGGAGGAGGGTCAGGCCGCCTGGAGGACGAACTGCACGTCGAGGTTGATGGTCACGTCGTTGCCGAGCGTGAAGCCACCGGCCTCGAGCGCGGCGTTCCAGTTCACGCCGAACTCGTTGCGGTCGATCTTCGTCGTCGCCTCGGCGCCGAGCTTGGTCTGGCCGTAGCCGTCGGTGGTGACGCCGCCGAACTCGGTCTTCAGGGTGACGTTCTTGGTGACGCCGCGCAGCGAGAGCTCGCCGTCGATGAGCATGTCGTCGCCGTCCTCGCGGATGCCCGTGGACCGGAAGGTCATGTGCGGGTGCTCCTCGGTGAGGAAGAAGTCACCGGACGCGAGGTGCTGGTCGCGCTGGGGCTGGTTGGTGTTGATGCTCGCGACGTCGATCGTGGCCTCGAGCGTGGTGTCGTGCGGGTCCTCGGCGGTGACCAGCGTGGCGTCGAACTTCTCGAACTTGCCCTTGACCTTGCTGATCGCGAGGTGGCGGACCGAGAAGCTGACCTCGGAGTGGGTCGGGTCGAGGGTCCAGGTGCCGGCGACGTAGCCGGGGATGGCGGAGGCGTGGAGAGCCATGATGTGTCCTTCTTCGAGCGTGGGAGGTCCGTCGGGCCGACGCAGTGGTGCATGCGCCTGCATCGACCCCGATGGTACCCCATTCTGCACCCGTTTGGTTGAAGCGTCAACCATTGTTCACCCGGGCACGCTCCGGGGTACTGTCCCGCCCCCGCACGGGAGCGCGCACTCCGCTAGCGTCGCACCCATGGAATTCAGGTACCTCGGCAACTCAGGGCTCAAGATCTCGGAGATCACCTACGGCAACTGGCTGACGCACGGTTCGCAGGTCGAGAACGACGTCGCCACCCAGTGCGTGCGCGCAGCGCTCGACGCCGGCATCACCACGTTCGACACCGCGGACACGTACGCGAACACCGCCGCCGAGAAGGTCCTCGGCGAGGCCCTCAAGGGCGAGCGCCGCCAGTCCCTCGAGGTCTTCACGAAGGTCTACTGGCCGACCGGGCCGAAGGGGCACAACGACGTCGGCCTCTCCCGCAAGCACATCATGGAGTCCATCGACGGCTCGCTCGAGCGGCTGCAGACCGACTACGTCGACCTTTACCAGGCGCACCGCTACGACCACGAGACCCCGCTCGAGGAGACCATGCAGGCCTTCGCGGACGTCGTCCGCCAGGGCAAGGCGCTCTACATCGGCGTCAGCGAGTGGAACGCCGAGCAGATCCGCGCCGGCGCCGCGCTCGCGAAGGAGCTCGGCTTCCAGCTCATCTCGAACCAGCCGCAGTACTCGATGCTCTGGCGTGTCATCGAGGGCGAGGTCGTCCCGGCGTCGAAGCAGCTCGGCCTCTCGCAGATCGTCTGGTCCCCGATCGCGCAGGGCGTCCTCACCGGCAAGTACAAGCCGGGTCAGCCGCTGCCCGAGGGCTCCCGCGCCACGGACGAGAAGGGCGGCGCGGACATGATCAAGCGGTTCATGCGCGACGAGGTCCTCGAAGCCGTCCAGCGCCTGCAGCCCGTCGCGGACGAGGCCGGCCTCACGCTCGCCCAGCTCGCGATCGCGTGGACGCTGCAGAACGAGAACGTCGCCTCGGCGATCGTCGGCGCCTCGCGCCCCGAGCAGGTCACCGACAACGTCAAGGCCGCGGGCGTCACGCTCGACGCGGACGCGCTCGCCGCGATCGACGCGGCGCTCGGCGACATCCCCGAGCGCGACGCGTCGAGGACCGTCTCGCCGGCGCAACGCCCCGCCTGAGCAGGCGGCGCAGCACCACGGAGGAGGGCCCGGGCCCGCGGGGTCCCGGCCGC
>JASCOJ010000232.1 GCA_029959645.1 Microbacteriaceae bacterium PS02332
CCCCCGCCCCCTCCCCCCCCCCCCCCGCCGCGGCCCGGGCCCCCCCCCGGCGGGGGGCTGCGTCGTCCCCGGACGCCGGGGCGACCCGCAGCGGTAGCGTGGGCCGCGCCGAGCCGGGAGGCGTGCGGGAATCCGTCGCCGCCGTGCCCGGTTCCCCCCAGCACACGACGACACCCGGGTGCACGTCGCACACGCTCCGGCCCGCGCCGGAGACCGCCCCGAGGAACAGGAGCACGCATGGCCACCGACTGGATCGCACTGCAGGCCCTCGCCGCCGCCGAGTTCGGCCGCCGCGTCGCCGCCGTCCAGGACTGGGACGCGCCGACCCCCGACTCCGAGTGGACCACGCACGACCTCGTCGCGCACGTCGTCGACGAGCAGCGCTGGATCCCGAAGCTGCTCACCGGGTGCGACTTCGCCGAGGCCGAGGCGGACCTCCCCCCGATCGGTGACGACCTCGTCGCCGCGTGGGACCAGCACGCCGCCGCCGCCACCGAGGCGTGGAGCCGGGCGCCGCAAGACACGCCCGTGCACCTCGCCACCGACGTGGTGCGCGCCGGCGAGTACCTGGTCGAACAGACCAGCGACATCACGATCCACACGTGGGACCTCGCGCGCGCGACCGGCAGCGACGACCAGCTGCCGGACGAACTCGTCGAGGCGGTGTGGTCGTACTTCGAACCGCAGATCGAGACCCTCGCCGCGACCGGGCTGTACGCCACTCCGGTCGAGGTCGACGCGGACGCCCCGCTCCAGACACGACTGCTCGCGGTCACCGGCCGCGACGGAAGGACACCAGCATGAGCGACACCAGCACGACTCCCACCCACACCGTCCCTCCCGTCCGGTTGGGCCGCACCGGACTCGAGATCTCGAGCATCATCCTCGGGATGATGTCCTACGGTGACCCCGACCGCGGCTCCCACGCGTGGAGCGTCGGCATCGACGAGGCCCGGCCGTTCGTCCGCCGCGCCTACGAGGCCGGCATCACCACCTTCGACACCGCGAACGTCTACTCCGCCGGGTCGAGTGAGGAGATCACCGGCACCCTGCTCAAGGAGCTCGCCCCCCGCGAGGAGGTGCAGGTCTTCACGAAGGTCTTCAACCGCATGCGTCCGGGCCCGAACGGCGCCGGTCTCTCCCGCGCGGCGATCATGCACGAGATCGACGCGTCGCTCACCCGCCTCGGCACCGACTACGTCGACCTCTACCAGATCCACCGCTTCGACCCGGCGACGCCGGTCGAGGAGACGATGGAGGCGCTGCACGACGTCGTGAAGGCGGGCAAGGCGCGCTACATCGGCGCGAGCAGCATGTGGGCGTGGCAGTTCGCGTCGATGCAGCACACCGCCGAGCTGCACGGCTGGACGAAGTTCGTCGCCATGCAGGACCAGTACAACCTGCTCGAGCGCGAGGAGGAGCGCGAGATGCACCCCTTCTCGCTCGCCACCGGCGTCGGCGTGATCCCGTGGAGCCCGCTCGCACGCGGCAAGGTCACGCGGCCCTGGGACTCCTCGGGTTCCGGCTCCCGCAGCGACACCGATGAGTTCGGCAAGACGCTGTACCGCCAGGACGAGGACGCCAACCGCGCGATCGTCGACGCGGTCGCCGCGATCGCGTCCGAGCGCTCGGTGTCGATGGCGCAGGTCGCCCTCGCCTGGGTCGCCGGCAAGGACGCCGTCACCGCGCCGATCATCGGCGCGACGAAGGAACACCACATCGACGACGCGGTCGCCGCGACGGCGATCACGCTCACCGACGACGAGGTCGCCCGCCTGGAGCAGCCCTACACCCCGCGGGTGCCGTCCGGCTTCTGACCCGGACTCCCCCACCGACGGCCCGGGGGGCCCGGGGGCCCCGGGGCCCCGGCCCCCCCCCCCGCGGCCCCCCCCCCCCC
>JASCOJ010000233.1 GCA_029959645.1 Microbacteriaceae bacterium PS02332
GACCCCGACCGGGATCGGTCGGGGTCTTCGGTGGTGCACCCCCTCGGACTTGAACCGAGAACCCACTGATTAAGAGTCAGTTGCTCTGCCAATTGAGCTAGAGGTGCAGATGTTGAGTTGTCCGTCGCTCCGGGCGTGTGCCCTGCAACGGGAATCAACAATAGCATGGGTTCTGTGGTGCTCGTGACCACCGTCACGCACCGACCGACGAACAGGAGCCCCATGACCGACCGTCTCGCCGCCGGCGACACCGCGCCCGACTTCACGCTGCCCGACCAGGACGGCACCGAGCACCGACTGGCGGACCTGCGGGGACGCAAGGTCATCGTGTACTTCTACCCGGCGGCGTCCACGCCGGGGTGCACCACGGAGGCGTGCGACTTCCGCGACAAAATGAGCTCGCTGCAGGCGGCCGGGTACGAGGTCCTCGGCGTCTCGAAGGACGAGCCGGCTGCGCTGCAGGAGTTCCGCCAGGAGCAGGCACTCACCTTCCCGCTCCTGAGCGACCCGGACCTCGCGGTGCACAAGGCCTACGCGGCATGGGGCGAGAAGAACAACTACGGGAAGGTCGTCACCGGCACCATCCGCTCGACGATCGTCGTGGACGAGGACGGCGCGGTCGCCCTGCCGCTGTACAACGTGAAGGCCACCGGCCACGTCGCGAGCCTGCGGAAGAAGCTCGGGCTGGTCTGACGGCTCCGGGAGCCCCGCCGCTCAGGCGTCGACGTCGTCGACGTCGTCGGCGGAGCGGCGGGCCAGGGCCGCCGTCACGGGCCGCGAGAGCAGCAGGGTGATCCCGAGCAGCGCCGGCACGAGCAGGGCCCAACCGATCGACGGCACGCGGAACACGCCCTGGAAGGCGCCGATCGCGAGGGCACCCTGCAGGACCTGCCAGACGAGGATGCCGCTGCGCACCCACGGTCGGCCGGCGCGGAGACCGACGAACAGCGCACCGAGCCACAGCGCGGCGAGGGCGGCGAGCACGATGAGCGCCAGCGCCGAGGCGATGCTCGAGGCCGGAGCGACGACCACCTCGACCACGAGGACGACCGTCAGGACGATGAGCGCCAGGGCCTCGAGACCGACGACGGCGAGCAGTCCGAGGAGCGCGGCGGGTCGTCGGACGGGGCGGTCGGAGGGGTCCGGCACGGGACCCGGAGCGTCGGGGGTGGTGTCAGGCACAGCGATCCTCCAGTGTGGAACCCTTGATTTGGCCATACCAGTATGGAACGATGTTCGAGGTCGTTTGGACGGCACGATGTGGTGTGCGTCTCCCGCGGTTCGACGCTCCTCCCCCGAGCGTTCTGTGGGCGTCGGACTCTCCCCCGAGCGGGCTCCTCCCCACAAGGAAGCCTCCCGTACGTCACATGAGCATGTGCAGAGTTCCGGTCCCCGAACCGCGGCCGCGGCTTGCCGTTCGAGCATCTATCGCAAGGAGCACCACCACATGGATTGGCGTGACCAGGCAGCTTGCCTCACCGCGGACCCCGA
This sequence comes from Microbacteriaceae bacterium PS02332, assembly GCA_029959645.1. Classification (GTDB taxonomy): domain Bacteria; phylum Actinomycetota; class Actinomycetes; order Actinomycetales; family Microbacteriaceae; genus Curtobacterium. Next base: position 1,492 of record JASCOJ010000233.1, read on the forward strand.
GCTCTTCTTCCCCGTCGGGAACACCGGGCCCGCCGTCGACCAGATCGAGAAGGCCAAGTCGGTCTGCGCCCGGTGCACCGTCACCGAGATGTGCCTCCAGTACGCACTGGAGAACAACCAGGACTCCGGTGTCTGGGGCGGTCTGAGCGAGGACGAGCGTCGCGCACTCAAGCGTCGCGCCGCCCGCGCGCGCCGCGCCTCCTGACCGAGCGCACCTGACGACGGAGCCCGCCACCCCTCGGGGTGGCGG
>JASCOJ010000234.1 GCA_029959645.1 Microbacteriaceae bacterium PS02332
CGCGCCCCGCCCCGCGGCCGGCGGGGCGGGGCGCGGGCCCGCCCGCCCCCCCCCCCCCCCCCCCCCCCCCTCGACTGCGTCGACCGGATCAGCCGTCCGTCAGGACGACGAGACCCACTCGGCCGGCCCACGCGAACCGGCGCGGTACTCCTCGAGCGGCACCTGCCCGGACTTCCAGGCGGTGACGACCGGCTCGACGATCTCCCAGCAGCGCTCCGCGACGTCGCCGCGGATGGAGAGCAGCGGGTCGTCGTGGAAGATGCCGTTGAGCACCTCGCCGTACGGGGTCAGCTCGCCGTCGTCGAACGACGACGACAGCGTGACCTGGCCCATCTCGAACGGGTTGCCGCCACCGTTCGCCGACACCGTCAGCTCGATCTCGTCCGGGTTGAGGACGATGCGGAGCGTGTCGGTCTTCGGACGACCGCTGAGCCCGGACGGGAGGCGCGTGACCGGCTTGAAGGTGATCAGCACCTCCTTGCGGCTGGCGCCGAGCGCCTTGCCGGAGCGGAGCGTGAACGGCACACCGGCCCAACGGGCGGTGTCGACCTCGACCTCGATCTCCGCGAGGGTCTCGGTCTCGCGCGACGGGTCGACGCCGTCCTCCTGCTGGTAGGACGGCAGCTCCTTGCCGTCGATCGTGCCCTCGGTGTAGACCGCTCGGCGCGACGCGACCGTCGCGTCGTCGCCCTTGAGGCGGGTCGACCGGAGCGCACGAGCCAGCGACGAGCGGAACTCGACCGCGTCGATGGCGGCCGGGGCGTCCATCGTGACCAGGCCGAGGATCTGCAGCAGGTGCGACTGGATCATGTCGACGAGCGCGCCGGCCTCGTCGTAGTACTGCGCGCGGTTCTCGAGCCCGAGGGTCTCGTCGTAGAAGATGTCGACCTTCTCGATGTTCTCCGCGTTCCAGATCGGCTCGAACATCCGGTTGGCGAAGCGCAGGCCGATGATGTTGAGCACCGTGGTGCGTCCGAGGAAGTGGTCGGTGCGGTGCACGCGCTCCTCGGGGACCAGGTTGAGGACCGTGGCGTTCAGGGCCTCGGCGCTGGCGACGTCGGTGCCGAACGGCTTCTCGAACGCGAGGGTCGTGCCCTCGGGGAGCTCGACGTCCTCGAGCGCGTGGCAGATGTCCGACGCGATCTGCGGCGGGAGCGCGAAGTAGAGCACCGGCTCCGCGTCGGCCGCGGCGAGCAGGGCCTTCAGGTGCTCCGGGTCGGTCGGGTCGCCCTGGATGAACTCCGTCGACGCGATGGTCGCGTCGACCTCCGGGCCCTGCACGTCCTGCGAGGCGAACGACTTCGTGACGACGTCCTTCCACTGCTCCTCGCTGCGGGCGCTGCGGCCCGTGCCGATGAGCTGCACCGGGACGGACCGGCCGCTCTGCAGGAAGGTACCGAGGCCCGGCAGGAGGAGGCGGGAGGCGAGGTCGCCGGTCGCGCCGAAGATGATGAGGGTGCGCTTGTCAGTCACCGGAGGTGACTCCTTTCGCTGTTCGAAGTGGTCCACAGGGACTCAAGGCCCATGATGCGCCGCTGATTCCCGGACCGTGTCGTGGGGGTGGTCGCGAGCACGGGGCGACGAGGTCGTCTCCCCCGCTCGCAGACGCAGTTCGGGGGGGCCCCCGGGGGGGGCGCCCGCATAAAGTGGGGCGGGTGACTGGCCGCAGTTTGCGGGGGTGTTAAGGT
>JASCOJ010000235.1 GCA_029959645.1 Microbacteriaceae bacterium PS02332
GACGGGAGGCGCGGGGCGGGCCCGCACCGCGCCTCCCGTCCGGCGTTCAGCCAGCCGACACGCGACCGTAACCCGGGTGGCAGCGTGTCGTTGCGGGCGGGTCGCCCGGCGGTCGTAGCTTGGCCGCATCGGGCACCGCGCCCGGTCGGAGCGGCCACGGTCGGTGCTCCGGGACCGCTCCAGTGGCCGCGTCGAGGACATGGACCGGGTCGCTCGCGGCCCGGGGATGGAGTGGTCGTGACCTCTCAGCACGTCTCCCACGGAACCTCGTCAGCAGCGTCGGCGTCGACCTCGGTCGCGCAGCGCACGTACGTGCTCGACACCTCGGTGTTGCTGAGTGATCCGCGGGCCCCGTTCCGCTTCGACGAGCACGCCGTGGTGCTGCCCGTCGTGGTCGTCAGCGAACTCGAGTCGAAGCGCAACGACCCGGAGATCGGGTACTTCGCCCGGCAGGCCCTGCGCATCCTCGACGAACTCCGCATCGAGCACGAACGCCTCGACTTCCCGGTCGCGGTCGGTGAGGGCGGGTCGCTGCGCGTCGAGCTGAACCACTCGAACCAGGCGGTGCTGCCGTCCGGGCTGCAGCTCGGTGACAACGACTCGCGGATCCTCGCCGTCGCGATGAACCTCGCGAACGACGGGCTCGACGTGGTCGTCGTGTCGAAGGACCTGCCGCTGCGGGTGAAGGCAGCGTCGATCGGGCTGGCCGCCGAGGAGTACCGCGCGGAACTCGCGGTCGACTCCGGCTACACCGGCATCACCGACCTGCGGGTCTCCGGCGACCAGGTGGCGGACCTGTACGAGACCGAGGAGCTCCGGGTCGCCGACCTCGATGGTGTGCCCGTGGGCACCGGCGTGGTCATCCACTCCGAGCGCGGGTCGGCCCTGGGGCGGGTGCGCACCGCCGGCGCCGTGTCGCTCGTGCGGGGCGACCGCGAGGTGTTCGGCCTCCGCGGTCGGTCGGCGGAGCAGCGGCTCGCGATCGACGCGCTGCTCGACCCGTCGATCGGCATCGTCTCGCTCGGCGGCAGCGCCGGGACCGGGAAGTCGGCACTCGCACTGTGCGCCGGACTCGAGGCCGTGCTCGAACGCCAGCAGCACAAGAAGATCATGGTGTTCCGGCCGCTCTACGCCGTCGGCGGCCAGGAGCTCGGGTTCCTGCCGGGCGACGCCTCGGAGAAGATGAACCCCTGGGCCCAGGCGGTGTTCGACACCCTCGGCGCCCTCGTGTCGGACAACGTGCTCGACGAGGTCGTGGAGCGCGGCATCCTCGAGGTGCTGCCGCTCACCCACATCCGCGGCCGCTCGCTGCACGACGCCTTCGTGATCGTCGACGAGGCGCAGTCCCTCGAGCGGAACGTCCTGCTCACGATGCTGTCCCGGATCGGGCAGAACTCGCGCGTGGTCCTCACGCACGACGTCGCGCAGCGGGACAACCTCCGCGTCGGGCGGCACGACGGGGTGGCCTCCGTCATCGAGCGGCTCAAGGGGCACCCGCTGTTCGCGCACGTCACGCTGACCCGGTCGGAGCGCTCGGCGATCGCGGCGCTCGTGACCGAGCTGCTCGACTCGCCCGACCTGGCGTAGCGGCGGCGGCGGCGGCCGCCGCCGCGGCGCGGCCCCGCGTCTCGGCCGGAGCGCCGCGTCTCGCGCCGGTGG
>JASCOJ010000236.1 GCA_029959645.1 Microbacteriaceae bacterium PS02332
CGCGCGGGGCCCCCCCCCGCCCGCCCCCCCCCCCCCCCCCCCCGGCCCCCCCCCCGGGGGGGGGGGGGGGCCGTGCGTCGTCGGCGCTACTTGACGAGCGCCGGCAGGTTCTTGCGGCTGGTGAGGACCTGGTCGATCAAGCCGTACTCCACGGCTTCCTGCGCGGACATGATCTTGTCGCGCTCGATGTCGTGGTTGATCTCCTCCGGCGTCTTGTTGGAGTGCTTCGACAGCGTCTCCTCGAGCCAGGTCCGCATGCGGAGGATCTCCGCCGCCTGGATCTCGATGTCGGACGCCTGGCCGCCACCCTGCTGGGTCGCCGGTTGGTGGATGAGCACCCGGGCGTTCGGGAGCGCCAGGCGCTTGCCCGCCGTCCCGCCGGCCAGGAGCACCGACGCGGCCGAGGCAGCCTGCCCGAGGCAGACGGTCTGGATCTGCGGACGGATGTACTGCATCGTGTCGTAGATCGCCGTCATCGCGGTGAAGGAGCCACCGGGCGAGTTGATGTACATGACGATGTCGCGGTCCGGGTCCTGCGACTCGAGCACGAGCAGCTGGGCCATCACGTCGTCAGCGGACGCGTCGTCGACCTGCACGCCGAGGAAGATGATGCGGTCCTCGAACAGCTTCGCGTACGGGTCCTGCCGCTTGTAGCCGTAGGCCGTGCGCTCCTCGAAGGTGGGGAGGATGTACCGGTCGGTGGGAGCCGGGACGTTCTGGGCGCCACCGAGCGTGGGGAGATGCATTCTCGTTTCCTTTTCTTCGGTGGGGATCAGGACTGGGCGTCGGGCTCGGCGGCCGGCGTCTGGGTCTCGCCGTCGTTGACGGTCCCGCCGCCACCGATGACCTCGGCGCTCGACGCGCGGAGGTGGTCGACGAAGCCGTACTCGAGGGCTTCCTGCGCCGTGAACCAGTTGTCACGGTCGTTGTCCTTGAGGACCTGCTCGATCGTCTTGCCGGTCTGCTCAGCCGTGAGCTCCGCCATCCGCTGCTTCATGTCGAGGATGACCTTGGCCTGCGTCTGGATGTCGGCGGCGGTGCCACCGAACCCACCGGACGGCTGGTGCAGGAGCACGCGCGCGTTCGGCGTGATGTAACGCTTGCCGGGCGTGCCGGACGAGAGCAGGAACTGCCCCATCGAGGCGGCGAGGCCGATGCCCACCGTGACGATGTCGTTCGGCACGAACTGCATCGTGTCGTAGATCGCCATGCCGGCGGTGATCGAGCCACCGGGCGAGTTGATGTAGAGGTAGATGTCCTTCTCAGGGTCCTCGGCGGCGAGGAGCAGCAGCTTGGCTGCGATCTCGTTCGAGTTGTCGTCGCGGACCTCGGAGCCGAGCCACACGATCCGGTCTCTCAGAAGGCGGTCAAAAACACTGGGGTTCAGTGTTGCTTCGGCCATGGAAAAGCTCCCGTTCAGTTGTCGCTTGTTGTCGAACTTATCGGTTGCAACGCACGTGGTCGCGCCTGTTCGCTGTCGGCAATGCGGTCGGTCGGAAACCGGCCGGAGACGCACAGGAGGGGGGGGGGGGGGGGGGGGGGGGGCCCGCCCGGGGGGGGGGGGGGCGGGGGGGGCGGCGCGGGGCGGGCGCC
>JASCOJ010000237.1 GCA_029959645.1 Microbacteriaceae bacterium PS02332
GCCCTGCCGGGACCGGCCGGGTGCGGACCGGGGGGGCCGGCCGGGAGGCACCACGCGCCTCCCGGCCGCACCCGCCGGTCCGGCACGTGGCCGGTCTGACCCGGCACGGCACGAGGGCCCCGTCGCGGTCGCGACGAGGCCCTCGGAGGGTGGGACGGGAGGATCAGCCCTGCTTGGCGAGGTCCTCGAGCGTCGAGTTGCCCTTGTAGGCCTCGACGGCGTTGTCCTTGGTGACGAGCACCGGGGTGAGCTCGATCGCGGGGACCGTCTTCACGCCGTTGTAGTTGTTCGTCTTGTCGATCTTCGTGTCCGGCTTCTTGCCGGCGGCGAGGTCGGACACCAGGTCGATGGCGGCCTGGGCCTCCTCGGTGGTGTTCTTGTAGATCGTCGAGTACTGCGTGCCCTGCATGATGAGCGGGATCGACGCGGTCTCCGAGTCCTGACCGGTCACGACGGGGTTGTCCTTGCCGGCCGCCTTGGTGGCGGTCAGGATGGCGCGGGCGAGCGTGTCGTTCGGGGAGAGGACGCCGTCGAGCTCGGTGTCACCCGTGTAGTACTGCGCGAGGAGGTCGGTCATGCGCGACTGGGCGTTCTGCGCGAGCCAGCCCTTGGTCTGCACCTTCTGGAAGGTGGTCTGGCCGGAGACGACCTTGAGCGTGCCGTCGTCGATCTTGTCCTGCAGGACGCTCATCGCGCCGTTGAAGAACACGGTGGCGTTGGCGTCGTCGGCGGAGCCGGCGAAGAGCTCGACGTTGTAGGGCTTCTTGTCGCCCTTCTTCTCCTTGAGGCCCTGCAGGAGCGCCTGGGCCTGGAGCTGGCCGACCTTGTAGTTGTTGAACGCGACGTAGTAGTCGACGTTCTTCGTGTTCAGGATGTTGCGGTCCCAGGCGATGACCGTGGCGCCGGCGGCCTTGGCCGACTTGACCTGCGAGGTCAGCTGCGAACCGTCGGCCGCACCGATGATGACGGCCTTGGCACCCTTGGTGACCATGCCCGAGATCTGCGACTGCTGGTCGGGGACCGGGCTGCCGGCGTTCGCGTACTGGATGTCGGCCTTGAAGCCGGCGTCCTCGATCGACTTCTTGAACGCGGCGCCCGCGAGCACCCAGTTCTGCGAGGTCTTCGCCGGGAGGGCGACGCCGATGAGGTCGCCCTTCTTGATGGTCGAGCCGGAGGTCGAGCCGGAGCCCGAGTCACCCGAGCCGCCACGGGCCGAGCAGCCGCTGAGGGCGAGGCCTGCGATGAGCGCCAGGCTGACGCCGGCGACGATCTTGTTGCGCATGTGATTGCTTTCTCTTCGTTGAGGTGTGGGGCCGGAGCCCCGCTGTGAGGTGGTGGGTGGTGACCGGTGCCCGGGGGGGGGGGGGGGGGGCCCCCCCGGGGCCCGGCGGGGGGGGGGGGGGGGTGTTTTTAAAAAAATCCCCGCCCC
>JASCOJ010000238.1 GCA_029959645.1 Microbacteriaceae bacterium PS02332
GGGGGGGGGGGGCCCCCCCCCCCCCCCCCCGCGGCCGTGCTCACGCACGGACACCACGCCGACGCCCGCCGGGCGTCCGGCCGACCGCGTCCCCGCGCGGTCCTGGCGCGCGACCCGCGCGTCTCCGGCGAGTTCCTCGGTGCCGCGGTCGCGGCCGGGCTCGCCTCCGCCGGCGTCGACGTGCTCGACGCCGGGGTCATCCCGACCCCCGCTGCCGCGTACCTCGTCGCGGACATCGACGCCGACTTCGGCGTGATGATCTCCGCCTCGCACAACCCGGCGCCCGACAACGGGATCAAGTTCTTCGCGGCCGGTGGCAGCAAGCTCCCCGACGAGGTCGAGGACCGCATCGAGGCGGCCATGCACGACCAGTCCGCGCCGACCCCCACCGGCGCCGACGTCGGCCGCATCACCCGGTTCGCCGACGCCGAGGACCGCTACGTGGTCCACCTGCTCGGCACGTTGCCGCACCGGCTCGACGGCATCCACGTCGTGCTCGACTGCGCGAACGGTGCCGCGTCCGGCGTCTCGCCCGAGGTGTTCGTCAACGCGGGCGCGAAGGTGACCCTGATCGGTGCCGACCCGAACGGCATCAACATCAACGACGGCGTCGGGTCGACCCACATCGACAACCTCGCTCGCGCCGTGCTCTCGGCCGGCGCCGACGTCGGCATCGCGCACGACGGTGACGCCGACCGGTGCCTGGCGGTCGACGCCGACGGCAACGCGATCGACGGCGACCAGATCATGGCGATCCTCGCGCTGTCGCTCAAGGAGCGTGGACGCCTCGTCGATGACACCCTCGTCGCGACGGTGATGTCGAACCTCGGGCTCAAGCGCGCCATGGCCGACGCGGGCATCACGGTGCTCGAGACCGGCGTGGGCGACCGGTACGTGCTGGAGCGGATGAACGAGGGCGGGTACTCGCTCGGCGGCGAGCAGTCCGGCCACATCATCTTCAGCGACTACGCGACCACCGGGGACGGCGTCCTGACGGGCCTCCACCTCGTCGCCGAGATGGCCCGCACGGGCAAGACCCTCGGCGAGTTGGCGGCGTGCATGACGGTGTTCCCGCAGGTGCTCCTCAACGTGAAGGGCGTCGACCGGCACGGCCTCGAGGACCAGGGCGTGCAGGACGCCGTCGCCGCCGCGACCGCCGCGCTCGGCGACACCGGCCGTGTGCTCCTCCGCCCGTCCGGCACCGAGCCGGTCGTCCGCGTGATGGTCGAGGCGGCCAGCCAGGAGGACGCCCAGCGCGTCGCCGAGGAGCTCGCCGACGTCGTCCGCGCGCGCCTGACGCTCGACGCCGCGTAGCGCCGCGGCGCCCGGGGGCCCCCCCCCCCCCCCCCCCCCCCCCCGGCGCCCCCGGGGGGGGGGGGGGGGGGGGGGGGGGGCGGGGGGCGGGG
>JASCOJ010000239.1 GCA_029959645.1 Microbacteriaceae bacterium PS02332
TTCCGGTGGTCATAGCGAGAGGGAAACGCCCGGTCACATTCCGAACCCGGAAGCTAAGCCTCTCAGCGCCGATGGTACTGCAAGGGGGACCTTGTGGGAGAGTAGGACGCCGCCGGACTTACTTTGAAGACGAACCCCTGATCGGGGGAGCAGCAATGCTCCCCCGGTCAGGGGTTTTTCGGATTTCCCGGGCTGTTTCCTGACGCACCTGGTCGTGTTCCTGAGCCACCGGGTAGACCGGGAGCATGAAGGTCGTCGGAGTCACACAGTTCGGAGGGCCTGAGGCCCTCGCCGTCCACGAAGTACCGGATGTGCACGCTGGAGCGGGATCGGTGCGCATCGCGGTCAAGGCCTTCGCGGTGAACCCCACGGACACCGGTGTCCGCGCTGGGGAGCGGGACCTGAGCGACGCCGCGTCGCCCTACGTCCCCGGGATGGACGTCGCCGGCGTCATCGACGAGATCGGACCGGACGTCGACGGATGGAGCGTCGGGGACGAGGTCATGGCCATGGCATTGCCCCTGACCGGACACGGGGGCGCGTACGTCGAGCACCTCGTCGCCCCGGTCGGGTCGTTCACGAGGACCCCGCGTGGCACCAGCCTCGAGGAAGCGTCGACCGTACCGATGAACGGGCTCACCGCGATCCAGATGCTGGAACTCGCCGGACTCGAGCGTGGGCAGGTCCTCGCAGTCACGGGCGCGGCGGGCCTGCTCGGGAACTACATCGTGCAGCTCGCCGAGGCGGCCGGGCTGACGGTGATCGCCGACTCCTCGGAGAAGGACGAGCCGCTCGTGCGGTCGCTCGGTCCGGACCACATCGTCCCGCGGGGTGACGGCTTCGCGGATGCCGTCAAGCAGATCGTCCCCGGCGGAGCCGACGCCGTCGCTGACTGCGCCGTCCAGCGTGACGTCGTCGTCCCGGCCGTGCGGGACGGCGGTGTCTTCATCGACGTCCGTGGCTGGGAGGGCAACACGGCTCCCGGCGTGCGGTTCGAGCGCGTCTTCGTCTTCTCGGAGTACCGATCGTTCGACAAGCTCGAACGCCTGCGCCATGGCGTCGAGGGCGGGACGATCGTGCCCCGGGTCGCCGAGGTGCTCCCCGCCGAGCGGGCCGGCGAGGCCCACCAGCGACTCGAAGCAGGCGGAACGCGTGGTCGCTTCGTCCTGACCTGGTGACCACGCACTGACGGGAGGCCCGGCACCAGCAGGTGTCGGGCCTCCCGTCTGTCGGCGTCGCGTCGCGTCGCGTCGCGTTGCGTCGCTCGGAGCGTGCGCAGCGTGTCGGGTCGCGGCGGTCAGCTGCGGCCGTTCCCGGTCGTGACCTGGTGAGCGCGCGGGGACAGGAGGCCCGGCACCGGTCAGTGTCGGGCCTCCTGTCGGTCGGGTGG
>JASCOJ010000023.1 GCA_029959645.1 Microbacteriaceae bacterium PS02332
GCCGGGCGGGGCGCCCCGCCACCCGGGGGGGGGGGCCCGCCCGTCCGGCGTGTGGGCGCGTCCGCACCGACGTGTCGGACGGCCGCGACGCGCTACGCGAGCGTCGCGGCGTCGATGACGAAGCGGTAGCGGACGTCCGACTTCAGGACGCGCTCGTAGGCCTCGTTCACCTGGTCGGCGCTGATGAGCTCGGTCTCCGGCAGGATGCCGTGCTCGGCGCAGAAGTCGAGCATCTCCTGGGTCTCGGCGATGCCGCCGATGGAGGAGCCGGCCCAGCTGCGGCGGCCCGGGAGCAGCGCGAAGGCCGGGACCTCGAGCGGCTCGGACGGTGCGCCGACGTTGACCATCACGCCGTCGACCTTGAGCAGGTTCAGGTGCGCCGCCATGTCGATCGTCGCCGAGACGGTGTTGATGATGAGGTCGAACGAGCCGCGGAGCTGCTCGAACGTCTCCGGGTCCTTCGTGGCGTAGTGCGCGGTCGCGCCGAATCGGAGCGAGTCCTCCTTCTTGGAGGTCGTCTGCGACAGCACGGTGACGTCGGCGCCGAGCGCGGCGGCGATCTTCACGCCCATGTGGCCGAGGCCGCCGAGGCCGACGATCGCGACCTTCTTGCCGGGGCCGGCGTTCCAGTGGTGCAGCGGCGAGTACAGCGTGATGCCGGCGCAGAGCAGCGGCGCGACCTTCTCGATGTCGAGCGACTCGGGGACGCGGAGCACGAAGTCCTGGTCGACGACGACGGCCTGCGAGTAGCCGCCCTGCGTGATGGTGCCGTCGGCGCGGTCGACCGAGGCGTAGGTGCCGGTGTTGCCCTTGAGGCAGTACTGCTCCTGGCCGGCGAGGCACTGCTCGCACTCACGGCAGGAGTTCACCATGCAGCCGACGCCGACGAGGTCGCCGACGCTGTACTTCGTGACGTCGGAGCCGACCTCGGTGACGTGGCCGACGATCTCGTGGCCGACGACCTGCGGGTACTGGATACCGCCCCACTCGCCGCGGACAGTGTGGATGTCGGAGTGGCAGATGCCCGCGTAGGCGATGTCGATCATGACGTCGCCGGGGAGCAGGTCGCGGCGTTCGATCGTGGTCTTGACGAGCGGCTCGGTCGCGGACGGTGCGGCGTAGGCGTTGACGGTGCGCAAGGGTCTCCTCGGAGGACGGGTTCGGGCGCAGGTGCGACCCACCGACGATCCTCCTCGCCGTGGTCCGCCGGTGGGAGGTACGGACGTGGCACCCCACGCGCACACCGCCGGGCGCGTCGGGGGCGCGGCGTACGGTCGGGAACACGACACCGCCGTCGCCGGTTGCACCCCGTGGGCCGCATCCAGCGGCGCCAGAGCAGGAGGCCACCATGACCACCACCGAGACCGCGATCCTCGCCGGCGGGTGCTTCTGGGGAGCGCAGCAGCTCCTCCGTCGTCGTCCGGGCGTCATCAGCACCCGCGTCGGCTACTCCGGGGGCGACACCCCGAACGCGACGTACCGCAACCACGGTGACCACGCCGAGTCGGTCGAGATCGTCTTCGACCCGTCCGTGATCTCCTACCGCGACCTGCTCGAGTTCTTCTTCCAGATCCACGACCCGTCGACGAAGGACCGCCAGGGCAACGACGTCGGCCGGAGCTACCGCTCGGCCGTCTTCTTCACCTCGCCCGAGCAGGAGCAGGTCGCCCGCGACACGATCGCCGACGTCGACGCCTCGGGGATCTGGCCCGGACCGGTCGTCACCGAGGTCGTCGCGGCCGGTCCGTTCTGGGAGGCCGAGGAGGAGCACCAGGACTACCTCGAGAAGTACCCGGCCGGGTACACCTGCCACTACGTGCGGCAGGGCTGGAAGCTCCCGCACCGCGACGAGGCCACCGCCACGGCCTGACCCGTCCACGGGTCGCGCCGGCGCCGTGCACCCTGCACGGTGCCGGCGCGCCGCGTCAGGGTGTCGGCGCGCCGCTCGATGCCCGGACGACCAGCCGCACCGGGAGCACGTGGTGCCGCGCGGGGGCGTCGTCGCCCGCGATCCGGGCGAGGAGTTCCTCGGCCCCGACGCGGCCCATCGTGTCCGGCTCGTGCGCGACCACGGTGATGCCGAGCACGTCGGCCAGGTCGAAGTCGTCGAACCCCACGAGCGCCGGCCGGTCCGGGCGGTCGACGAGTGCCCGGAGCGCGCCGGTCGTGATCCGGTTGTTCGTCGTCACGATCGCGGTCGGTGGCTCGGCGTCGTCGAGCAGCGCGCGGACCGCCCCGGCGGCCTGCTCGACGTCGTGCGAGTCGCTGCGCACCCGGCGTTCCCAGTCCGTGACGCCCGCGGCCCGCATCGTCGTGCCGAACGCCTCCACCCGCTCCCGGTGCGTGGAGAGCCGTCCGAGGTCGCCGACGAGGCCGATCCGGTGGTGCCCGCGGTCGAGCAGGTGCTCCACCGCGAGCCGCATGCCGCCGGCGTTGTCGAGCACGACCGTGTCGACGTCGAGGTCGACGGGGGCCCGGTCGAGGAACACCACCGGGGTGCCGAGGGCGTGCTCCGCCGCGAGGAGACCGTGGTCGTCGTCCGCCGACACCACGAGCAGGCCGCTCACCCGCCGGTCCACGAGCTGCGCGACCAGGGTGCGCTCGCGGGCCGGGTCCTCGTCGTTCGACGCCGCGAGCAGGCTGTACCCGGGGTCGCGGAGGGCGTGCTCGGCACCGCGGGCGATCCGTGCGTAGAAGGGGTTGGCGACGTCGCCGGTGACCAGGCCGACGGTCGCGGACCGGGCGCCGGCGCGGAACTCGCGGGCCAGGGCGTTCGGGCGGAAGCCGAGTTCCGCCGCGGCTGCGAGCACCCGTGCAGCGGTCTCCGGCGCGACGTAGCGCTCGCCGTTCACCACGCGCGAGACGGTCTTCATGCTCACCCCGGACCGGGTCGCGACGGCCTGCAGCGTCGGCCGGGTGGAGGTCACATCGTCATCGTACGGTTGTCCGCATTGCTCAGCACTTCTTGACAGTCTTCACATGGAACCGGTAGGAACAGGGAGTGTGACAGCGCTGTCATGGTCGACGCGCGTCACTTCAACCCCTTCTGGAAGGTGACGATGTCGTCATTCGGTTCCCGGCGCGGCCGGACCATGCAAGAGATCAGGGGCGCGTGCGCCGGGTTCGGGACCCGCGTCACCGCCGTGGTCGTCGGCGCGGCGATCGCCTCGTCCGGTGCGCTCCTCGGAGCGGTGCCGGCGCACGCGGCGGCGGCCGACTTCGCCACCTCGTTCGAGAGCGGTGACACCCAGCCGCTGGCGAACACCCCGCTCACCCCGTCGACGACCGTCACCGGGTCCACACTCCCCGTGGGCAGCCTCCTCGGCCACGTCACGAAGGTGACGGCGGACAAGGACAACGCTCCGAACGAGGTCGCCGCGAACCTGGCCGACGGCAACGCCGGCTCGAAGTGGCTCGCGTTCCAGACCACGGGCGTCATCACCTACCAGCTGGACCAGGCCGAGACCCTGCGGAAGTACTCGCTCACCAGCGCGAACGACGCCCCGGGGCGCGACCCGAAGTCGTGGACGGTCGAGGGCTCCTCCGACGGGACGACCTGGACGCCGGTGGACACGCAGACCGCGCAGTCCTTCAGCGGTCGCGGGACGACCAACGACTACACCGCGGCGACGCCCGGCTCGTACTCGCAGTACCGGCTCCGGATCACGCAGAACAGCGGCGACGGCCTCACGCAGCTCGCCGACTGGAGCATCTCGGACGGGTCGACGACCCCGCCGCCGCCGAGCCCGATGGTCACGCAGGTCGGCAACGGCCCGGTCTCCGGCCTGAACATCCGGTCGACCGTCGGCTTCAGCGGCACGAAGGCGCTCCGGTACGCCGGCGCCCACGTCGGCACCGGCGAGGCGAGCGCGACGAACGTCCTCTACGACGACGTCTCGCTCCCGATCACCGCGGACAGCGAGCTCAGCTACAAGCTCTTCCCCGAGCTCGGCGGCGACACCCGCTACCCCTCGACCTACGCGGCCGTCGACCTCCAGCTCTCCGACGGCTCCCTCGTCTCGGCCGACCCACAGGTGACCGACGAGAACGGCAACCGCGTCTCCGCGAAGGCGCTGGGTGACGGCAAGGTCTTCTTCGCCGACCAGTGGAACTCTATCCGGATCCCGCTCGGCGCCCTCGCCGGCAAGACCGTCACCAAGGTGCTCTTCACCTACGACGACGACGCCGCGGGCACGAGCGCCGCGACGCGCTTCCAGGGCTGGGTCGACGACATCCGCATCGACCCGGCGGCCGCACGCATCGACGGCTCGAGCCTGACGCACTACGTCGACACCCGGCGTGGCACGAACTCCTCCGGCGGGTTCTCGCGGGGCAACAACCTCCCCGCCACCGCCGTCCCGAACGGCTTCAACTTCTGGACGCCGATGACCGACGCGTCGAGCGAGTCGTGGGAGTACTCCTGGCAGTCGGACAACGACGACGCCAACCTGCCGCGCCTGCAGGGCCTCGGCATCTCGCACGAGCCCAGCCCGTGGATGGGTGACCGCGACCAGCTCGCGATCATGCCGTCGACCTCGGGCACGAAGCCGGACGCGTCGCTCGACGCCCGCGCGCTCGCGTTCGACCACAACCAGGAGGTCGCCCGCCCGGACCTGTACAGCGTGAAGACGCAGTCCGGCACGGTCGCCGAGGTCACCCCGTCCGACCACGGAGCCGTCCTCCGGTTCGCGTTCCCGAAGGACTCCGGCAGTGTCCTGCTGGACACCGTCGGCGGTGACGAGAAGACCTCCATCACGGTGAACCCGGACGGCACGGTCACCGGCTGGACCCAGGGCGGCTCCGGCCTGTCCGTCGGCGCCACGCGGATGTTCTTCGCCGGCACGTTCGACCACACCCCGTCCGGCACCGGCACCGCCGCGGGCGACCGCAGCAGCGCCCGGTACGCGTCGTTCTCCGGCCTGACCGGCGACCACGTCGTCGAGCTCCGCCTGTCCACGTCCTTCATCTCCCTCGCCCAGGCCCGGCACAACGCCGACCTCGAGCTCACCGGGAAGTCGTTCGACCAGGTCCAGCGCGCCGCCGCCGCACAGTGGAATGCCCGCCTCGGCGTCGTCACCGTGCCGCAGTCGGCCGCTAGCGACTCGCAGCTGCAGTCGATGTACGGCTCGCTCTACCGGATGAACCTCTACCCGAACTCGCAGCACGAGAACACCGGCACCGCCGCTGCGCCCGTCTGGGAGCACGCCAGCCCGAACATCCCGACCACCGGCGCCGCCACCGACACGACCACGAACGCGGTCGTGAAGGCCGGCAAGGTCTACGTCAACAACGGGTTCTGGGACACCTACCGCACGGTGTGGCCGCTCTACTCGATGCTCTACCCGAAGGTGGCGCAGGAGCTCGTCGACGGGTTCGTGCAGCAGTACCGCGACGGCGGGTGGACCCCGCGCTGGTCGTCCCCGGGCTACGCCGACCTGATGACCGGCACGAGCTCCGACGTGGCGTTCGCCAACGCGTACGTCGACGGCGCCGTGGACACGAAGACCGCACTCGAGGCGTTCGACGCCGGTTTCAAGAACGCCACGACGGTCTCCACCGACGTCTCCGGTGCCGGCCGCAAGGCGCTCGACCAGTCCGCGTTCCTCGGGTTCGTCCCGGACTCGCTCGGTGAGAGCGTCTCGTGGGGCCTCGAGGGCACGATCAACGACTCCGGCCTCGCGATGATGGCCGAGAAGCTCGCGGCCGACCCGGCCACCCCGGCCGACCGCGTCGCCGAGCTGCAGACCGACGCCGCGTACCTGAACGACCGCGCGAAGGACTACGTCAACCTGTTCGACCCGAGCACCGGGTTCTTCCAGGGCCGGAACGCCGACGGCACGTTCGACAAGGCGCCGGCCGACTTCGACCCCGCCGAGTGGGGCGGTGCCTTCACCGAGACCGACGGCTGGAACTTCGCGTTCCACGCCCCGTTCGACGTGCAGGGCCTCGCCGGCCTGTACGGCGGTGACGACCAGCTCATCAAGAAGCTCGAGCAGTTCTACGCAACCCCGGAGACGGCCGAGAACGTCGGCACCTACGGCGGCCAGATCCACGAGATGCTCGAGGCGCGCTCGGTCCGCATGGGCCAGCTCGGCATGAGCAACCAGGTCTCGCACCACATCCCCTACATCGCCGCGGCGGCGGGGGACCCCTCGCTCACGCAGCAGACCGTCCGCGAGACCATGCGGCGTCTGTTCGTCGGCAGCGACATCGGGCAGGGCTACACCGGTGACGAGGACAACGGCGAGATGTCGTCGTGGTTCGTGTTCTCCGCGCTCGGCCTCTACCCGCTGGCGCAGGGCTCGGGGCAGTACACGATCGGCTCCCCGCTCTTCGCGCAGGCCACCGTGCACCTCCCCGGCGGCGACCTGCACGTGAACGCGGCGGGCAACAGCGCGCAGAACGTCTACGTGCAGTCGGCGTCGTTCAACGGCAAGCCCCTCGACCGGGCGGTCATCGCGCAGTCGGACATCGCGAAGGGCGGCTCGCTCGACTTCACGATGGGTGCGGCGGCATCGACGTGGGGCAACGGCAAGACGCAGGGCGCGACCGGCCTCGACACCCCGGCCGTGGCTCCGAAGCCCCTCGTCGACGCCACCACCCCCGGGTTCGGCGCGACGACGAGCGACGACGACACCGCCGTCTCGGCACTGTCCGACGACGAGTCGATGACCGCGTCGACCTTCCAGAGCGCCACCCCGGCGATCACCTGGAAGTCGGCGCAGGGCCCGGTCACGGTCGACCAGTACACGCTGACGACCGCGGCGAAGGGCACCCAGCCGACCTCGTGGAAGCTCGAGGGCTCCAGCGACGGCACCACCTGGGTGCCGCTGTCCACGGTCGCGAAGGCGGGCTTCACGGCGCCGCTGCAGACCCGGCCGTTCACGGTCGCCCACCCCGCCGCCCTGAGCTGGTACCGCCTGTCGGTCACCGGCACGGACACCGGCGCGGCCCCGAGCATCGGCGAGTTCGAACTGCTCGCGGACAGCACCGCCACGACGGGTGCCTTCGCGGTCTCCCCGACGCCGGGGCTCACCGCGGAGGTCGGGAAGCCCTTCTCCGGGAACGTCGCGGCGGTCACCGGCCCGGGCACGAAGGCGTCCGACTACACGGTCACGGTCGACTGGCAGGACGGGAAGGGCCCGCAGACGGTGACGCCGACCAAGTCGGCGCTCGGCGCCTGGGAGGTCCCCGGCGAGCACGTGTTCGACACCGCCGGTGCGCACACCGTCCACGTCGTCGTCACCTCCGGTACGGAGCAGGCGAGCACCGACGTGCCGGTGACGGTCGCACGGACCGCACCGAGCCTCCAGGGCGCACTCGACAACGTGTGCCTCGGTGACCCGGGCCAGGCCGGGAACTGCGACTTCGAGGGCCGCGGCTTCTCGCGGTCGTCGCTCGCCGCGGACGGGTTCGTGCAGGGCCAGACCAACGCGGTGAAGGGCACCGACCTGTCCTTCGACCTGCCGGCCGTCGCACCCGGGGAGCCGGACAACGCGACCGGCAACGGGCAGACCCTGCCGGTCCCGACCGGTGACGGGATCACGGAGCTCTCCGTGATCGGCACCGCCAACGAGAAGGACCAGCAGACCGTCGGCACGGTCACCTACGCCGACGGGTCCACCGACGCCTTCCCGATCGCCTTCGGCGACTGGGCCGGTTCGGTGGGTGCGCCGAAGTTCGGCAACACGCTCGTCGCGACGAGCGACCACCGCACGGTCGGCGTGAACGGCAGGGACACCCTGAAGGCAGGCGTCTTCGCGACGGCCGTCTTCCCGGTCCCGGCCGGCAAGCAGGCGGTCTCGCTGACGCTGCCGAAGCAGGAGGGGTCGCCCACCGGCACCGGACGCATCCACGTGTTCGCCATCGCGACGAACGGCACGCGTGTCGCCACGACGCCGCTCGCGGCGACCGCCGGCGCGACCCTGACCGGCACCGCCGGGAAGGAGGTCACGGGCACCCTCGCGACCGCCACCGGTGGCCACGTCGGCACCGGGACCACCGCGACCGTGAACTGGGGCGACGGCACGCCGCTCGAGGACGCGACCGTGACGGTCACCGACGGCACCGCGACCGTCACCGGGAAGCACACCTACGCCGACTCCGGTGCGCGCACCGCGGTCGTCACGGTGGACGACGGGACCGGCAGCGCCGCGGTGCGGACGCCGGTCGAGATCGCCGCCGCGCCGGTCTGGCACACGGCGCTCACCACCTCCGCGGGTGCGGGCGTCCAGCCGGGAGGCCCGGTGCACGTCTCCGGGACCGGCTTCGAGCCCGGCGAGCAGGTCGCGGTCAGCCTGGACGGCGCCGCCCTGCCCGCGACCGTGACGGCGGACGCGACGGGGGCCGTGGCCTTCGACGTGACCGCGCCCGCGACGACCGGCACCCACGCGGTGTCGGCGCTCGGAGCGCAGTCGCAGACCGTCGCGAGTGTGTCGTTCGAGGTCCTCGCACCCGCTGGCAACGGCAACGGCAACGGCAACGGTGGCGGGAACGGCAACGGGGGCGGCAACGGCGGCGGCGCCGGGCACGGCTCCTGGTCGCCCGAGTTCCACCTGCTCGCGTCCGCCGGCACCGAGGGCACCGTGGTCGGCTACGCCGGCACCGGGTTCGCCCCCGGCGAGCGGGTCGCGCTGACACTGCACAGCGCACCGATCGACCTGGGCACCGTGACCGCCAACGGCGACGGCGTGATCGGTGGGACCTTCACGGTCCCCGCGGCCGCCCGACCCGGCATGCACGAGGTGCAGGCGCTCGGCGCGACCTCGGACGTGGTCGTCTCGGCCGCGTTCCGGGTCCTCGCCCGACCGGCCGCCGACGCCGGACACGCGCCGGCACGGCCCGGCGGGTGGCACGGCCTGGCCTACACCGGATCGACGGTGGACCCGGTGCAGTGGGGCCTCGTCGCGGGCGTGCTCGTCGCGGCCGGTGCGGCGCTCTCGGCCACGGTCGTGGTCGTCCGTCGCCGACGCCGCCGGCTCGCGTAGCGCTCAGCCCTGACGACGGAAGGCCCGGTACCGGACGGTACCGGGCCTCCCGTCCGTCCCGGGCGGCCGTCGGCACGCGCCCGCCGCGCTGAGCGTGCGCCAGGCCCGTGGCTGAGCCGGGACGTCGTGCCGCGACCTGTGGGTGTCGGCGGACGACCGCCGAGGTCCCGCGGGTGGGATCAGGCGCGCAGCGCCAGGCGCGCGCCCGCGATGCGGGCGAAGCGCAGCGGGTCACGCAGGGCGTCGTCCGGCTCGCCCGTCGTCTGCGTCGCGATGACCGTGAGGGAGGCGGCGGCGTCGAAGGCGTCGACGGAGGCCGCGACCTCGCCGGCGACGAGCATGACCCGGGCACGGGCCTCCACGGCGAGCGCCGTGACGACCGACGGGACCTTCCCCGCCGCGGTCTGCGCGTCGAAGCGCCCCTCGCCGGTGACGACGACGTCGGCACCGCGCAGCGCCTCCGCGAGTCCGACCACCTCGGCCACCGCCGCGGCACCGCCGCCGAGCGCCGCGCCCCAGACGAGCAACCCGAAGCCCGTACCGCCGGCCGCACCGGCGCCGGGCGTCGCGGGGTCGACGTCCGGGAAGCACGCTGCCCACCGGGCGAGCCGGGCCTCGTGCACGGCCACCCGGTCGGGCGTCACGCCCTTCTGCGGGCCGAACACCGTGGCCGCCCCGTCCGGCCCGAGCAGCGGCGAGGTCACGTCCGTCAGCACCTGCACGCCCAGCGGCGGGAGGGCGCGGAGCCCGGTGCCGTCGACCGGCGGGACGTGGTCGAGGAGGGTGCCGCCGGATCGGCCAGCCGGAGCGTCGACCCGCAGACCGAGCGCCTGCAGCATCCCGATGCCGCCGTCGGTCGAAGCGCTCCCGCCGATGCCGAGCACGAGCCCGGTCGCACCGGCGTCGAGGGCGGCGGCGATCGCCTGCCCGAAGCCCGTGGTGTGCGCGTCGTCCGGACGCGGGGTCTCGAGGAGCGGCAGCCCGCTCGTCGCGGCGAGCTCCACGACCGCCCGACCGTCGGGCAGGCGCAGCAACGTCGTGTCCACGGGGCGGTCGTCCGGGCCGGTCACCGTGACGGGGACGCGCTCGCTGCCGGGGACCGCCGACGCCAGGGCGTCTGCCGTGCCCTCGCCGCCGTCGGCCATCGGGACGGGGACGACCTCGTCCTCGGGTCGCGCGGAGCGCCAGCCCTCGGCGATCG
The DNA here is from genome assembly GCA_029959645.1 of Microbacteriaceae bacterium PS02332. GTDB lineage: Bacteria > Actinomycetota > Actinomycetes > Actinomycetales > Microbacteriaceae > Curtobacterium. The sequence continues at coordinate 10,189 of JASCOJ010000023.1, forward strand.
CCGCGGCGAACGCGGCGGCGGGAGCGGTGCCCTTGCAGGAGTCGGGGGCGATGACGACGCGCATCCCGTCACGCTACCGGCGCGGAGACCTGGTCCTCGGAAGCGCGATGCGCCCCGGTGGGAACGCACCGGGGCGTCCGTCTACCGTCTGCCCCATGACCGACGACCGTCGCCGCGAACTCGGCTCCACCGACGCCCCCGTGGAGGACGAGCTCGCCGAGTCCTTCGACGCCACCCTCGAGGAGGGCGCCGAGCGACTCCAGCGGACGACCCGCGCCGTCCTCATCACCGGCTTCTTCGGCGGCCTCGAAGTGGGACTCGGGGTCATGGCCTACCTCGCCGTGCTCACCGAGACGGACAGCCACCTGCTCGCCGGACTCGCGTTCAGCATCGGCTTCATCGCCCTGCACCTCGCGCACAGCGAGCTGTTCACCGAGAACTTCCTCATGCCGGTCGCCGCCGTGGTGGCGAAGGAGGGGACCGTGCTGCAGCTCGTGAAGCTCTGGGGCGGGACGCTCGTCGCCAACCTCGTCGGCGGCTGGGTCTTCATGTGGCTGGTCGTCCAGGCGTTCCCGCAGTGGCACGCGACGCTCGCCGAGTCCGCGCACCACTTCATCGACGCGCCGTTCGGTCTGCAGAGCATCGTCCTGGCCGTCCTCGGCGGCAGCACCATCACGCTGATGACGCGCATGCAGCAGGGGACCGACTCGGACCCGGCGAAGCTCGTCGCGGCCGTGGCCGGCGGGTTCCTGCTCGCGGGCCTCCAGCTCTTCCACTCGATCCTCGACTCGCTGATCGTCTTCGGTGCGATCCAAGCCGACGAGGACATCACCTACGGCCAGTGGATCGGGTGGTTCGGCTACACGCTGCTGTTCAACGTCGTCGGCGGCCTCGTGCTCGTCACGGCGTTGCGCCTGCTCCGGACGAAGGAGCTCGTGCAGGACCGCCGCGCCGGAGCCCGGGACGACCCCGAGCGCGCGGACCACGAGCAGGGCTGACGCGCGACGTCAGCCAAGGAAAAACCCGACGCCAGAGGCGCCGGGTGGTGTGTCACCAATGTACCACACATCAGATTCCGGGCTCCGGACCTGGATGTGGCGGCGGCGGTCGGGCCGTCAGGACGTCGGCAGGGCGAACCGCGGCAGCGGCGCCCCGCCCGTGGCGAGGTCCGCGAGCAACTCCCCGAGCACCGGCGCGAACTTGAACCCGTGGCCCGAGAACCCGGTCGCCACGGTCAGCGGCCCGCGCCGGTCGAGCACGAAGTCGTCCCCGGGGGAGTTGTCGTAGAGGCAGCTGATCATCGCGGGTGCCGAGGCGTCCACCCCGGGCACGAAGCGCGCCACGTACGCCTGCAGCCGCTCCACCTCGGCGGCGACGGGCGTCCGGTCGCGGTCGTCCGGGTCGACCACCGGCCCGCTCCCGTGGAAGCCGACCTTCACGCCCTCGCCCGGCGTCAGCAGCCCGTACACGTCGCCGCCGTCGAGCAGGTGGTGCACGAACGACGGCCACGCCTCGTCCGGCAGGTGGCTCGGGAAGTGCGCGGGTTGCTCCTGCGTCACCCGGACGGCCGGGAGGCCCGCCCCCCGCCGCGCGAACAGCTCGCCGACCAGCGGGGTCGCCCAGGAACCGACCGCCGCGACGACACTCGGCGTCGTCACCGCGGTGCCGTCGTCGAGGTGGACCGTGGCGGTCGTGCCCTGGTCGTCGAGGGCGACCACGCGCCTCCCGAACCGCAGTTCGGTACCGTCGCCCGCCGCGAGGTCGAGGAGCGCCTCGATCGTGTCCGCCGACCGGATCCGGCCGGCGCTGGCGTGCGCGAGCACGCTGCCCTCGAACGCGATGCCCGGCCACCGAGCCGCGGCCTCCTCGACGGTCAGTCGCTCGACCGGGACCCCCGCCTGCGCCAGCGCGGCCGCGATGGCGTCGACGTCCGCGGGTCGGCCGTGGTCGACCGTGCCGGTGCGGTCGAGCAGGGTCCTGCCGCTCGCAGCCTCGAGGTCGGCCCACGCGTCCCAGGCACGCTGCGCGAGGGCGACGTAGTCCGGCTCGCTGTAGCCCATGCGGAAGATGCGGCTCGCGCCGTGCGACGAACCGTGGTCGTGGCCGCGTGCGTGCTGCTCGACGAGCAGGACGCGCTCGCCGTGGGACGCCAGGGTCCGGGCGGTCGCGGCGCCGACGACGCCGCCCCCGATCACGATGTGGTCGGGGGAGGGCGTGGCGGGGGACAGCACCCGGCCAGGGTAGGCGACACGGGCCCGGCGGGCCATCAGCCATGCTGGTGCCATGGCTGACGTCGGCGCGCTGCACCACATCGAGCTCCGCACGGGGAACCTCCCGGCGGCGTCCGCCTCGTGGGGCTGGCTGCTCGGTGAACTCGGGTACGAGCTCCACCAGCAGTGGTCGGACGGCCGGAGTTGGGCGCTCGGCCCGACCTACCTGGTGCTCGAGTCAGCACCACGGCCTGGGACCCACGACCGTCGGTCGCCCGGGCTGAGCCACCTCGCCTTCCACGCGGGCGAGCGCAGCGACGTCGACCGACTCTGGTCGGCGGCGTCGGACCACGGCTGGTCGCCGCTCTACGCGGACCGGTGGCCGTGGGCGGGCGGGCCCGAGCACTACGCGGCGTTCCTCGAGGACGAGGAACGGTTCAAGGTGGAGCTGGTCGCCAGCGCGCCGCGGCGTTGATCGGTCTCGGCGGCGAGCGCCTCGACCGGCGCTCCCCCCGGTAGGAGATCGCTGTCCGCCGGGCTCCTACACTGTTGCCGCAGCTGTTCGTGACGGGTCGGAGTGTGCAGCGTGGAGGACCTCAGGAGCAGGAGGGACATCGCGACCGCGGTGCAACGGCGTGGTGGCAGCCCGCTCGAGGCGCTTCGTGAAGCGACGGAGCGCCCGTACCCGTGGGAGGGCTTCGACGCCCTCCCGGGGTCCGAGGGCCCCGGGCCGCGGTTCCCGCTGGGCGGCCCCTTCGACCCGACGACGCAGACGGCCGTGGAGTGGCTCGGGGACCTCCCCGAGCCGTTGCCTCGCCCGCGCGCCCGCGCGGACTTCGCGAGGTGGTGCGCTTCCGCACGGGACATCGAGTCGTCACAGTGGTGGTCGGTGCCACTGAGCCCCGACACCCTCGTCACCGCGCGTGCCCACCGCGGCAGCAGCCTGCTCCTCCTCGCCGGGGAAGACGACCTGGGGAGGACGCAAGCCGTCGTCCACGACGTCGTGGTGCCTGCCGGCCTGCGGGTCTTCGAGGTCGACGGTGCGGAGGACTGGCGGAGGCTGGTGGAACGCGCGCCGCTCGACGTCACGGTCTCGCGTCGGTCGACGTGGGGGACGGCTCCCCGGTCGGAACCGCTCTTCCTGCCGGACTGGTCGGCGCTGGCCGACGAGTTCGACGTCGTCCACCTGACCGTCGACGGCTACCTCGATGCCGCCGGGGTGTTCATCCCGGTCCTCGGAGGGCGGACGCTCATCGCGGGGTTCGACCCCGACGCCGCGCTGTGGCTCGCTCCTCGGCCGGAGGTCAGCGAAAGTGCGCTCGTCCACAAGGTGGGCCTGCACTGGCCGGTGGACGGTCGCGAGCACCAGTGACGAGCGCAGCGGGGAGGCTGACGGCCGTCCGCGCTTGCCTGCCTGGAGGCCCGGGTGCGTCGTCGCGGTACGATCCAGCGGTGACCGTCTGGCCGCCCTACCCTGCGGCGGTGCCTCCGCGCCGACCCGCGTACCGGGCGCGCGCGGCGTGGATCCTGCTCCCGGCGCAGGTGGTGCTGACCGGTGCGGTCACCTACGTCGTGATCGCAGCGTGGTCGGTCATCGGGGGCGTCTTCACCGAGGGGCTGCAGGTCGTCGGCTTCGCGATCCTGTCGACACCGCTGACGATCCTGGTGTTCGTGCTGGGCCTCCCGCTCCGCATCGTGCCCGGTGCGCGGTCGTGGTGGTGCGCACGGCCCTGGGTACCCGTCGTCGTGCTCGCCTCCGCGATCGCCGGCATCGCCGTGTCGTACGTCGTCCCGGGTGCTGGCCCCGTCCACAACGAGGCGACCGACGAGTGGGTCGCGACGGACGGCTACGACCCGGACCCGTGGGTCTTCCAGCCGGCGCTCGGTGCGCTCGCGTTCGCGCTGATGCACATGCTCCCGCCGCGGGCGATCACCCGCCGGATGGCGTGACGCATCACGACGCCGTGCACGATGACCCGCTGACCGGAGCCGCCTGACCCTCAGGCGGTCGGTTGGACGGGCAGGAGGTCCGCGAGGAGTGCCTGCACACGGGCCTTGATCGCGTCCCGGATCGGACGCACGTCTTCGATGCCCTTCCCGGCGGGGTCGGTGAGCTCCCAGTCCTCGTACCGCTTCCCGGGGAAGACGGGGCACGCGTCGCCGCACCCCATGGTGATCACGGCGTCCGAGTCGCGGACGGCCTCGGTGGTGAGGACCTTCGGCTGGGTGCCGGCGATGTCGATGCCGTCCTCGGCCATCGCCTGGATCGCGATCGGGTTGACCTGGTCCTTCGGCTCGCTGCCGGCGGAGCGGACCTCGACCCGGTCGCCGCCGAGGGCCTGGGCGTACCCGGCGGCCATCTGCGAGCGGCCGGCGTTGTGGACGCAGACGAAGAGGATCGTGGGCTTGGCGGTCATGTGCGGTGCTTCCGGCGGGGGCGGTCGGGGAGGTTGCGCTCCACCGACGGTACCGCCACGTGTGGTCAGCCCGCGCTGCCCACGGCGGCACCCGGAGACGGCCTCGCCGAGGGTGCATACTCCGAGAGCAGCACACGAGGTCGCGACAGGAGGCAGAACGTGGACACCCGAACCGACGGCCCGGGGCCCGGCAACCGGCTCCCGCCCGACCCCGACGTCGAGGATCCGCGAGCAGCGCGGCCCCTGCACCTGCGGTGGAGCGCCCTCGGCATCGTCGCACTCGGTGGCGCGGTCGGCACCGCGCTCCGCGACGTCATCAGCACGCTGCTGCCCGCCGACCACGGCGTGAGCTGGGCCGTCTTCTGGATCAACGTCACCGGCGCGTTCCTGCTCGGTGTCCTGCTGGAGGCCCTGGCGCACCGCGGCCCCGACGAGGGACGTCGTCGTGTGCTGCGCCTGCTGCTCGGGACGGGGGTGATGGGCGGCTTCACCACGTACAGCTCCCTCGCCGAGTCCACCGGCGCGCTGTTCCTCGACGGGCACGGCCTCGCCGGCACCGGGTACGCGCTCCTGACCGTCCTCGCCGGCGCGGGCGCCACGGCACTCGGGCTCGTCCTCGCCGGGCGGTTCCGCCCGAGGGGAGTGCGCGCATGAACGTCGCACTGGTGCTCCTGGTCGCCGTCGGCGGCGGCGTCGGTGCCGCCGGGAGGTTCCTCCTCGACGGGGTCATCACCTCCGGCCGACAGTTCCGGATCCCGGTCGGCACGCTCACGATCAACGTCACCGGGTCACTGCTGCTCGGGCTCGTCGTCGGCGCCGCGACCCATCTCGGCGCCGTCCCGGTCGCGGTCCTCGGCACGGGGGTGATGGGCGGCTACACCACGTTCAGCACCGCGAGCTCCGAGACGGTCCGTCTCGCCCGCAGCGGTCGCGTGGTCGCCGCCGCGGTCTACGGCCTCGGCATGCTCGTCGTCTCGGTGGCAGCCGCGGTCCTCGGCCTCACGCTCGGCGGTCTCCTGTGACGCGAGGAGACGTCACGCGGCGTCACGGTCCGTGACGGGTGACCGGCCGCCGTCGTACGGTCGCCCCGTGACCGAGAACCGTGCGCCCCGGCAGATCCGCTTCAACGCGTTCGACATGAACTGCGTCGCCCACCAGTCCTCCGGGCTGTGGCGCCACCCCCGCGACCGGTCGCGGCACTACAACGACCTGTCGTACTGGACGGAGCTGGCGAAGACGCTCGAGGCAGGCGCGTTCGACGGCATCTTCATCGCCGACGTCCTGGGCACGTACGACGTCTACGGCGGCACGGACGAGGCCGCGCTCCGCACCGGGTCGCAGGTCCCGGTGAACGACCCGATCCTGCTCGTCTCCGCGATGGCCGCCGTGACCGAGCACCTCGGCTTCGGCATCACCGCCGGCACCGCCTACGAGCACCCGTACCCGTTCGCCCGGCGGATCTCGACGCTCGACCACCTGACGAAGGGCCGCATCGGCTGGAACGTCGTCACCGGCTACCTGCCGAGCGCAGCGCGCAACATGGGACAGACCGACCAGCTCGGCCACGACGACCGTTACGACGTCGCCGACGAGTACCTCGAGGTCCTCTACAAGCTGTGGGAGGGGTCGTGGGAGGACGACGCGGTCGTCGCGGACCGCGAGACCGGCGTCTTCACCGACCCGTCGAAGGTGCACCCGATCGAGCACCACGGACGGCACTTCGACGTGCCGGGCATCCACCTCGCCGAGCCGTCGGTGCAGCGTTCGCCCGTCATCTACCAGGCGGGTGCCTCGCCGCGTGGCATCCGCTTCGCGGCCGAGAACGCGGAGGCCGTCTTCGTCGGTGCCCCGACGCTGCCGCAGCTCGCCGCGACCGTCACGAAGATCCGGGACGCCCTGGAGGCTGCTGGTCGCGACCGGTACGCCGCCCGCATCTACACCCTGCTCACGGTCATCACCGACGAGACGGACGAGCTCGCCCAGGAGAAGTACCGCGACTACCTGTCCTACGCGTCCGAGGAGGGTGCGCTCGTCCTCAACTCCGGCTGGACCGGCGTCGACCTGTCGCAGTACGACCTCGATGAGCCGCTCGGCAACATCGAGTCGAACGCGATCCAGTCGGCGGCCGCGAACCTCTCGGCGGCGACGGGTGAGGACGGGGTGAACTGGACGGTGCGCGACATCGCCCGGCAGACGGCGATCGGCGGACTCGGACCGGTCGAGGTCGGCAGCGGAGCGACCATCGCGCAGCGGCTCATCGACATCCAGGAGCAGACCGACGTCGACGGGTTCAACCTGGCCTACGCGGTGACCCCGGGGACGTGGGAGGACGTCATCGCCTTCGTCGTGCCGGAGCTCCGGGCCCGCGGTGCCTACCCGGACGGGTACGTCACGGGGTCGCTGCGGCACAAGCTCCTCGGCCGCGGGGACCGGCTGCCGGCGGAACACCGCGGGGCGTCCTTCCGCGTGCGGGAGGCGGCGCGTCGCTGACGAGGCGTCGTGGAGCGAGTGACGGGAATCGAACCCGCGCTACCAGCTTGGGAAGCTGGAGTTCTACCATTGAACTACACTCGCGCGCCCCGCAGAACGGGACCGCACCAGCCTAGCGGATCCCGCGCTGGACGCCAGCCGAACGCCGGCCGCGCGTCGCGCGCCGGACGCGGGGTGGGCCTCCCGGCCGTCGCCCTGGTGGCCGCCTGTGAGGCAGCCGGGGCTGACGGACAGGCGTCGGAGCCGTGTGTACCGTCCAGGGGGTTCCCCAGCCCCGACCCGAGGAGGCCCGGATGGTCAGGCATCCCCTCATCGACAGCGTCGTCGGCTCCGCCATCGTGGTCGAGTCGAGCGCCCCCGTCGTGTGGTTGACCGAGTCCTTCGCCTCGTTGCTCCGCCGCGCCGCCGGCGCCGGTCGGACCGTCGTGCTCCGCACCGGCCAGAAGGCCGCACTCACCCCCGCACTCCGGCATGCGTTGGGCACGCACGCCGCCGCGTGGGCCGTCACCGGCCCGGACGGCGCGCTGCGCGACGGTCGGACGGGCGTGCCCGCGGCCGGGATCGAGGACTTCGTCGCGCAGGGCCCCGAACTGCTCGGCACCCCGTCGTCGGACCACCGTCCGGCGGCACGCTCAGAGCGGCAGATCAGCGTCGACCTCACCCTCCGGCACCACGACGAACGCTCGGTGGACGTCGGCGGCGCGATCGAGGCCCTGTGCCAGGCGGTCGGTGCCTGCCCGGACCGCTGGGGCACCGCCGAGCCGCTCTCGCTGCCGTGGGACCGCTGGGTCGTGACGCAGTACGCGAAGCAGGAGTCGCCCGGCGTCAGCACGTCGTACGCGGTCGGCGACGGCTTCTCCGCGACGATGACCGCGCACCTCGCGGACGGCGTCGTGATCGAGACGGTGTCCGCCGTCCTCACCGTCCCGGAGGAGGGCGCCGACCCCGGGTTGGCCGCTCGCCTGCTCGACGCCGTGCACCGCGTCGCAGCCGAGGTCGAGCCGGTCTTCGGCGTGGTGATGGAGCGTCGTGGCGACGCGGACCACCTCGTGCGCGCCGTCGCCCACGGCGAGCCTGAGCCCCTCGCGGTCGTCGTCGGACCCGACGCCGCCCGCTTCCTCGACCGGACGGGCACGTGGCCGCCGGTGCGGACCTCGACGGCACCCTTCCACGGCGAGGCCGGCGAGGGCATCGTCGTCCGACTCGAGGACGGCTGGACCGCACTCGAGTCGTTCCTCGACCGCATCGACGAGGACCGCTTCCTCCAACTCGTCGGCGGTGCGCCGCTCGACCCCGCGCACGACGAGGGCACCCTCGACGGTCACGTCGTGCACGGCGGGCAGGGGTCGCCCGGTGCCGCGTGACGTCACCCTGCTCTGCCGCTCCGCCGTGGAGGTCCGTGACGTCGCCGAGGCGCTGCTGCTCCACGACGACGGGTGGGGCGTCCGGGCGCTCGACGACGGCCCGATGATGCAGGTCTGTCGTGACGCGACGCACCCGGTCATCACGGTGCTCGGTGTCCGGCGGGTGGACTCGGCGGCCGAGGTCGCGCGGATCCTGCCGGACTCGCCGCCCGTCCCGACGCCGGTGTGGTGGGTCGACACGGTGACGCCGACCGGGCCGGACGGGGAGTCCGGGATCAGCGCGGCGCTCGAGGCGGCGTTCGACCTCGACGCGGTGTGCGTCGTCCACGGCGACTGACGTCGTCAGTCGCAGCGGTCGCGGAGGCGCGTGGTGGCCTCACGGAGGACCGGCACGTCGACACGGGCGGTGCGGAACAACAGGGCCGGTGTCGTGTCGAGGTACCGCCGTGTCAGTCGTTCGGCGAGCAGGGACACGCGTGACCACGGGATCGCCGGTTCGGTCGCGGTGACCGCCGCGGGCAGGGTCCGGACGGCCTGACCGATCTCGACGAGCCGCATCCGGACCGCGTCGTGCACGACCGCCTCGGGCAGATCCTCGGCCGCGATGTGGTCGGCGATGGCCGCGCAGGCCTCGAGGACGTCGTCGAGTCGGTCGCGGACCGGCCGGTTCACAGCGGGACCGCCGCGGCGACGACCTCGTCCGGCAAGCCGGCGGCGGTGACGACGTCGACGCGGACCCCGAGCACCTGCTCGGCGTCGTCCTGCATCCGCATGAGCGCGAACATCCCGCTGCCCGGGGCCAGGTCGACCATGATGTCGACGTCGCTGTCCGGGCCGTCCTCGCCGCGGGCGACGCTGCCGAACAGCCGGGGAGCGGAGCCGCCGTTCGCCGCGACCAGGGCACGGAGCTGTCGGCGGTGGCGTTCCACGTGCGTCCGGACCGACTCCCGTGTGCTGACCGGCTGCAGGTCGATCTCGGCCTGGAACCCGGCCGCGAGCACGAGCCGTTGCAGCCCGGCGAGGGACGGCTCCCGTCGGCCGTTCTCGTACGTGCTGATGACGCTCTGGGTGACGCCGGCGCGGGCCGCCAGCTGCACCTGCGTCAGACCGGCGCGCCGGCGGGCGTCACGGATGAGCGCGGCGGCCGTGCGTGTCGACGGCGACGTGCGGAGGGCGGCTTCCGGCATGGCGCCACGATACACAACACTTCGTATTCCGGACCGGATCCGACGGGTCCGGGCGGTCAGCGCTCGGCGGAGACGTCCACCCGGTGGAAGTTCAGCGACGACCGCGACGCCGTCGGGCCGCGCTGGCCCTGGTAGCGCGACTGGTACTCGGCCGAGCCGTAGGGCTTCTCGGCGGGGCTCGACAGCTGGAAGAAGCAGAGCTGCCCGATCTTCATCCCCGGCCAGAGCTTGATCGGCAGGGTCGCGACGTTCGAGAGCTCGAGGGTCACGTGGCCGGAGAAGCCCGGGTCGATGAAGCCGGCGGTGGAGTGGGTCAGCAGGCCGAGGCGGCCGAGCGAGCTCTTGCCCTCGAGTCGCGCTGCGATGTCGTCGGGCAGCGTGACGACCTCGTACGTCGACCCGAGCACGAACTCGCCCGGGTGCAGCACGAACGCCTCGTCCGGGTCGGTCTCGACCAGGCGGGTGAGCTCGGGCTGGTCCTCCGCCGGGTCGATGTGCGGGTACTTGTGGTTGTCGAAGAGCCGGAAGTACTTGTCGAGCCGGACGTCGATGCTCGAGGGCTGCACGAGCGAGGCGTCGTAGGGGTCGAGGCCGATCCGGCCCTGGTCGAGCTGGGCGGCGATGTCACGGTCGGAGAGCAGCACGGGGGAAGCCTAGTGCGGCGGGTGTGCGATGCGTCTCGTCACGGGTGGTGGTGGGCCGGCCACGCCGGGAACGGGTCGCGGAACCGGGCCCACGCGGTCGGACCGGCGATGAGCTCGTCGTCCGTGAGCAGGCACCCGTGCAGCGTGGTGGTGATCCGCTCGCGGTCGAGGTGCTCGCCGAAGAAGACCATCTCGTGCCCGGCGGGCGCGTCCGCGTCCCAGCTGGAGAGACCGGTCGGGTCGAACGAGACGGTGTCGCCGGCGCTCCGCCACGATCCGTGGTGGTCGGCACGGGTCGCGAGTTGGACCAGCCCGCGGGAGCGCGCGATCCGACCGACCCGCTGCGGGACGAGCTGGTGCACGACCGCGTCGAACAGGCGCTCCGGGTGGAACGGCCGAGGGTCGCGGAACACGAGGGCGCCGACGTCGTTCGCCCAGGCGAGCGAGGCGTTCGGCTCGGCGAGTTCGAGCGCCCACCCCATCCGCCGGCCGACCCGGCGGGCGCACCACCGGCCTCCCGGCCGTCGGGCTGTCCGCATCCCGGTCAGGGTGCCGGTGACCACGGTGGCGTCCGGGTTGAGGCGCTGCACGAGTCCGAGGGTGCTCCGCAGGTACTCCGGCGGGACCGTGTCCGCGTCGGGGAGCACGACGACCGTCGCGAACTCGAGCTGCGATGCGATCAGCTCGGCGGTGACGTGGTCGACGGCCGGCGCCGGCGCGGTCGAGAGCAACCAGCGGTGCACGTCCCGGACCGCCACGACGCTGACCAGGTCGTGCAGCTCCGCGGGCGGCCCCTCGTGCCGCCGGTCCTCGAACGCGGTCTCGAGGACGAATCCGACCTCCATGACGTCGGCGTCCGGGTCGAGTGCGACGACGGTCCGGCCGGTCTCACCCGCGTGCGCGGCGGCCAGGAGGCGGTCGGCGAGCACCAGGGCGAACTCGCCGCTGTCCTCGGCCTCCTCCTCGATCTCCGCGCTCGGCGCGCGGTCGCTCGCGGTGCCCGAGAGTCGACGGCACACCCGTGCCCGCTCAGCCGCGTCGATGCCGCTCACGAGGGAGACGCGCAGGACGGGAGGCACGGGTGCGGTGCCGGGGTGACGTTCCGATCGGGAGTCCATGACGGCTACTCTAGTGAGAACCGTTTTCAATTAGGAGGTCCCATGAAGGTCCGCAACTCGCTCAAGTCCCTCAAGCAGCTCCCCGGCGCGCAGGTCGTGCGTCGCCGCGGGCGCACGTTCGTCATCAACAAGCTGAACCCGCGCGGCAAGGGGCGACAGGGCTGAGCGTCACATCACCACATGCGCACTTGACAATGATTGTCATGCGTTTCTAGCGTTCGAGCGCAGCCGGATGGGCGTTCCTCCTGCCTGTGCACCCCGACCTCTGAGAAGGACCCCCACCACATGCGTCAGCGCATCATCCTCCCCGCACTCGCCGTCGCCGGCGTCGCCGCACTTGCCCTCACCGGGTGCTCGACCGGATCGGACTCGAACACCGGTTCCGGTTCCTCGTCCGGATCGGACGAGGTGATCAACGTCGTCGCCTCGACGAACGTCTACGGCGGGATCGTGAAGACCATCGGCGGCGGCCACGTCGACGTCACCAGCATCCTGACCGACCCGTCGCAGGACCCGCACTCGTTCGAGGCGTCGTCCCGGACGCAGCTCGCCGTGTCGAAGGCCGACATCCTCATCGAGAACGGCGGCGGCTACGACGACTACATGGACACCCTCCGGAAGTCCTCGGACTCGGACGCCACGCTCGTGAACGTCGTCAAGCTGTCGGGCCTGCAGAAGCCGGGCGAGGACGACTTCAACGAGCACGTCTTCTACAGCTACCCGACCATGGTCACGTTCGTGGACACGATCGCCCGTGACCTCGCGAAGGTCGACTCCTCGGCCGCCGACACGTTCACGGCCAACGCCGACGCGCTCAAGACGAAGCTGCAGAAGCTCGAGGACGAGACCGCCGCGCTGAAGCAGGAACACGGCGGCGAGCACGTGGCCTACACCGAGCCGGTGCCCGGCTACCTGTTCGACGCCGTCGGGCTCGTGAACTCGACCCCGGAGGCCTTCGCGGAGGCGATCGAGGAGGGCGACGACGTCCCGCCGGCGGCGCTGAACGACACGCTCAAGCTCGTCACCGGCGCGGACGCGGTGAAGCTCCTGGCCTACAACAACCAGGCCTCCAGCCCGGAGACGGAGCAGGTCGAGAAGGCCGCGAAGGAGGCGGGCGTCCCGGTCATCGGTGTCACCGAGACGCTGCCGGAGGGCAAGGACTACATCAGCTGGCAGCAGGGCAACATCGACGCGATCTCGGCAGCGCTCGGCAAGTGACCGCCGCGCCCGCGGCCCTGCGCTCCGGATCAGCCGTGCGCGACGTGTCCCTCGTGGGTGTGCGTCACCGCGTCGTCGACGATGTGCGCCACGTGCGCGTCGGCGAGCGAGTACTCGGCTTCCCGGCCGTGCCGGGCGACCGCCACGAGACCCGCGGTGCGGAGCGTCCGGAGGTGCTGGGAAACGAGGGGCTGCGAGAGGCCGGTCACGTCGACGAGCCCACCGACCGAGGAGGGCCCCTCGGCGATCGCGGAGAGCAGCTGCAGCCGTGAGGCCGAGGCGAGGACCTTGAACAGCTCGGCGGCGGATTCGAGGTCTTCGCGGGCGGCCATGGCATCAGGGTAGTGCTGCCGCACGGCATCGTCGTGGCGGTCGGACCGCCGTGGTCTGGTGGAGGCGCGCCGCCCTCGGTAGTCTGGTCGGCTGCCCGGACCCCACCGTCCCGACCGCCCGGGCGGCGGGAGGACCGACCATGCCCGCGCCGACCACCGGCCCCACCACGCCTGCCGCCGGCCCCACCGTGCACGAGGTCGTCGTGCCCACGTCGATGTCCGACGACCCCGAGCTCGTCCGGGCCTTCGCCGAGTGGCTCGACGTCTCCGACACCGCCGAGGCCGCGGTGCACGGGCTCGACGAGCTGCGCTGGACGCCGGAGGAGTACCTGCCGATGTGCCACACGCCGGGGGCGCCGAGTCGGCTCTTCGTCGTGCGGGACGCCGACGGCGTGACGCTGGCGGCCGGCTCCTACGACACGAAACAGGCATCCGGCACCCCGAACTGCCGGATGGCGGTCAGCGTGCTGCCGGCACATCGGCGCCGCGGCGTCGGCACCCTGCTCGCCGACCACCTGGCCGCGGTCGCGCGGGCCGACGGGCGGACGCAGTGGAAGACGTACGCCGTCTCCCGGCAGGTCGGCGGGGCGGCGGGCCCCGGGATGCTGGCCGCGCCGACCGGCGCCGGCGCGGTCCCCGAGGACGAGGCCGCCGTCCGCTTCCTCACCGGCCGGGGCTGGCGCTTCGGCCAGGTGAACCGGATCAGTCGCCTCGTGCTGCCCGCGGACCCCGCCGTCCTCGCCGAGGTGCACGAGCGCGCCACCGCGGCGGCCGGGGCCGAGTACGCCGTGCACACCTGGACCGGCGCGACCCCGGAGCGGTGGCTCGACGACCTCGCGCTGCTCGAGACGCGGATGAGCACCGACGCCCCGGTGGGTGACATCGTCGAACCGGAGGACGTCTGGACCGCCGATCGGCTCCGCGCCCACGAGGCCGAGATCGCCGCCGCCCCGCGCACGATGCTCACCGTCGCCGCCGAGCACCGAGCCACCGGTCGACTCGTCGGGTTCACGCAACTGGCCGTCCCGGACGTCTCCGACCGTGCGGTGATGCAGTGGGACACGCTCGTGCTGCGGGAGCACCGTGGGCACCGGCTCGGCTGGCTGCTCAAGGTCGTCGGCATCGAGACCCTGCAGCACCGCTTCCCGGGCCGGCCGTCGATCGTCACCTACAACGCCGAGGAGAACCGTCCGATGCTCGACGTCAACGAGGCCGTCGGCTTCGTCGGTGTCGGCAGCGAGGGCGTCTGGGAGCGCCGCGAGGCGGCCGCGTGACCCACTCGCCGGACGGCGGACGCGACCGTCGCCGGGAGGCGATCCGGGCCTCCCGTCCGGCCCGACCTGCCAGGCCGGGTCCAGACGCGCGCGCCTACGATGGAGGGTCCGCGGCTCGCGGACGGAACCGACCCGGGAACCAGGTATGACCGTCACGTCGTCCGACCACCAGCCGGCAGCAGAACCCGAGCCCGCAGCGCGGGTCGCCCGGGCAGGGTCGACGCCGCCCGGAGGTCCGAGGCCGGAGTCCGCGCCCGTCGCGGACCGCGCGTCCACCGTCGCGACGGTCCTGGTCATCGCGATCCCGGTCGTCGTGGCGTTCGCCGTGCTCGGCATGACCCTCACGGGTGCGTTCACCGCGAACCAGCAGCTCGTCTCCGCCGGGGACGCCGTGCAGTTCGGCCTCGTCGCCGCCCGCGGTGTGCACGACGGCACCGCCGCGCTGACGGTGGGACTGCTCATCGTCGCCGCGTTCGCCCTGCCCGCGCAGAAGGCCGACCACGGGGCGATGTCGAGCGTGCAGCACCGCGCCGCACGGTGGGCGGCGATCTCCGGGTCCGTGTGGTTCCTCGCCGCCGTGCTCGGCATCGTGCTGACCGGGGCGAACACCCTCGGCGTCCCGTTGACGAGCCCGGTGTTCGCGCGGAACTTCCTGCTCTTCGCGTTCCAGGTCGAGATCGGCCAGTCGCTCGTCGTGTCGGCCGTCGCGGTCCTCGTCGCGACCGTGCTCGCGGCGGTCGCCACCCGTGCGACCACGCTCGCGTTCGCGACCGTGGCGGCGCTGTTCGCCCTGCTGCCGCTCGCCCTCTCCGGGCACGCCGCCGGGTCGCTCGAGCACGCGAACGCGGTGAACTCCCTCGCCGTGCACCTCGTGGGGGTGTGCGTGTGGGCCGGCGGGCTCGTCGCCGTCGTGCTCCTGCGCACCCGGACCAAGGGCGCCACCGGCCGCATGGTCGCGCGGTACTCGACGCTCGCGGGCTGGGCGTTCGTGGCCGTCGCGTTCTCCGGCGTCGTGAACGCGCAGCTCCGTCTCACCGGGCCCCTCGACCTCGTCACCACGCCGTACGGCTGGCTGATCACCACGAAGGCGACGATCCTCGTGCTGCTCGGGATCGCCGGCGTGGTGCAGCGTCGGAAGCTCGTGCCGGGCCTCCTCCGTGCGCCCACGGACCGCGGCCTCTTCGTGCGGTTCGCCCTCGCCGAGATCGTCTTCATGGCCGTCGCCATCGGCGTCTCGGTCGCGGTGTCGCGCAGCCAGCCGCCCATCCCGCAGACGCCGGAGACCGGCGCGGACACCCGTTCCGGCCTCATCGGGTACCCGTACCCGCCGACGCAGACCCTGCAGACGTACCTGTCGCACTGGCACATCGACTGGATGTGGCTCGCGCTCGCCGTCACCGGTGCCGGCTGGTACCTGTGGAGCGTCCGGAAGCTCCGGCAGCGCGGGGACGCCTGGCCGGTCGGCCGCACGATCGCGTGGCTCATCGGGTGCGCGGTGTTCATCTGGACGACGTCCGGCGGCCCGGCCGTCTACGGCATGATCCACTTCTCGTCGCACATGGTGCAGCACATGCTGCTCATGATGTTCGTGCCGCTGCCCCTCGTGCTCGGCGGCCCGGTGCTGCTCGCGCTGCGGACGCTGCCGGTCCGCAACGACGGCTCGCGCGGTGCTCGCGAGTGGCTCATGCTCTTCGTCCACTCGCGGTGGATGCAGTTCCTCGCGAAGCCCGCCGTGGCCGGGGTGATCTTCGCCGGGTCGCTCGTCGTGTTCTACTTCACGCCGGCGTTCCAGTACGCCATGCAGTCGCACGAGTGGCACGTCGTGATGGTCGTGCACTTCGTCCTGAGCGGCTACCTGTTCTTCTGGGTGTTCATCGGCATCGACCCGGGGCCGCAGCGGCCGCAGTACCCGATCCTCATCATCGCCCTGCTCGCGACCCTGGCCTTCCACGCGTTCTTCGGCGTCGCGGTGATGACCTCCTCGTCGGTGTACGCGATCGACTGGTTCCACGCACTCGGGCAGACGAACGACGCGGCCCTGCTCGACGACCAGCACACCGGCGGGGGCATCGCCTGGGGTGCGTCCGAGCTCCCCATGGTGTTCGTGGCGCTCCTCGTCGTGCGGAACTGGGTGAAGTCGGACGAGCGCATCGCCAAGCGCACCGACCGCCAGGCCGAGCGCGACGGTGACGCCGAGCTCAAGGCGTACAACGAGCGCCTGACGGCGATGCGCAACCGGGACTGACCTGACGCGGCGCCGTCACCGCGTCTCCCTGGGCGCCTCCGTGCGGAGGAGCGGCATCATGGCGACGTGGCGTACGGCGACTTCCAGAACGAGATCCACTTCCGCGGCCTGCAGGGCGTGGTGCCCCGGTTCCCGATCACGGCTGCCGACCTCGAGTCGGCCGCGGAGGCGGCGATGCCGGCCTCGGTCTGGTCGTACGTCGCCGGTGGCGCCGGCGACGAGCGGACCCAGCGGGCCAACGTGGCCGCGTTCGCCCGGCGGGGGATCGTGCCACGGATGCTCGTCGGCGCGGCCGAGCGGGACCTGTCGGTCGACCTGTTCGGGATGCGGCTCGCGTCGCCCCTGTTCCTCGCCCCGGTGGGCGTACTCGGGATCGCGGCGCAGGACGGGCACGGTGACCTCGCGACCGCACGGGCGTCCGCCCGCACCGGCGTCCCGATGGTCGCGTCCACGCTGTCGCAGGACCCGCTCGAGGCGGTCCGGGAGGCCCAGGGCGACACCCCGGGCATGTTCCAGCTCTACACACCCACCGACCGCGACCTGGCGGCGAGCCTGGTGCACCGCGCGGAAGGGGCCGGGTTCCGCGCGGTCGTCGTCACGCTCGACACCTGGGTGACCGGCTGGCGCCCGCGCGACCTGCAGACGGCGAACTTCCCGCAGCTCCGTGGGGCCGCCCTGGCCAACTACGTGTCGGACCCGGTGTTCCGGGCGGCCGTGCCGGACGCCGCGACCGACCCGCGGTCCGTCGTCGAACACTGGGCGCGGGTGTTCGGCAACCCGCTCACCTGGGACGACCTCCCGTGGCTCCGGTCGCTCACCGACCTGCCCATCGTGCTCAAGGGCATCTGCGCCGCGGACGACGCGCGGCGCGCGGTCGACGCGGGCATCGACGGCGTCTACGTCTCGAACCACGGCGGGCGTCAGGCCAACGGCGGCGTCCCGGCCCTCGACGTCCTGCCCGAGGTCGTGGCGGCGGTCGGCGACGACGTCCCGGTGCTGTTCGACTCGGGCGTCCGGTCGGGGTCCGACGTGGTGACGGCACTCGCCCTCGGCGCGACGGCGGTGGGGCTCGGCCGCCCGTACGTGCACGGTCTCGCGCTCGGCGGGACGGACGGCGTCGAGCACGTCGTCCGGTCGGTCCTGGCGGAGGCGGACCTGCTCATGGCGGTGAACGGGTTCCCGGACGTGGCGGCGCTGCGTCGAGCGGACGTCCGGACCGTGACCGTGCCCTGACCCGGCGCGGCGGGGAGCCCACGCTCGGGATACGGCGTCCCGAATCCCCCTGATCGGGGCTTTCCCTCCCCGGCGGCGTGCCAGGATCGTCAGGTCCCCAGACGACGGCGTCTCCTCCCGTGCACCCTGCGTGCCGCCCCGGAAGGTGCCGCCCCATGTCGTTCTGGGCCCTGTTCCTCATCGCGCTCGGCGTCTCCGCCGACGCCTTCGCCGTCGCGCTCGGCAAGGGCCTGCACATGAAGCGGTTCAACCTGCCGCACGGCGTGGTCATCGCCGGGACGTTCGGGCTCTTCCAGGCGCTCATGCCGCTGCTCGGCTGGTTGCTCGGCACCACGTTCGCGCGGTACATCGAGGCGTACGACCACTGGGTGGCGTTCGGGCTGCTCGCGCTCATCGGCGGGAAGATGCTCCACGAGGCGTTCTCCCGCCACGAGGACACCGACGAGGACACGGACCGGCTCGGGCTGCGTGAGCTGCTCGTGCTGGCGGTGGCGACGAGCATCGACGCCCTCGCGGTCGGGGTCACGCTGGCGTTCCTGCCCGTGTCGATCGGCTGGGCCGTGCTGCTCATCGGCATCACGACGGCGGTGCTCTCGTTCGTCGGCGTGGTCGTCGGCCGCCGCGTCGGCGCCCGGTTCGGCAAGCCCGCCGAGATCGCCGGCGGGGTGGTCCTCATCCTCATCGGCGTGCAGATCGTCCTCGAGCACACGGGCGTCATCGGCTGAGGCCACCCCGGGGGTGGGTCCGCGCCCCGGCCTGCCGGTCACGCCGGGAGGACCACGACCTTGCCGGCGATCCGCCCGACGGCTGCCTCGGCGTGCAGCGCGGGCAGCTCCGCGAGCGGGATGCGTCGGGTCACCTCGACGGTGAGCTCGCCGGCGTCGACCAGCGACACGAGCTCGGTCAGGCGCTGCCGATGGGGCAGCACGAACACCGTCGTCGCGCGCACCCCGCGGGCGTCGTCCCCGGGCGTCGGCATCCACGCCGTCGTGCTGACGACGACGCCACCGTCGCGGACGAGTGCGACGAGGGCGGTGAACTGCTCCGGGTCGATCGGGGCGGTGTTCAGCAGGACGTCGACCTGGCCGTCCACGGCGTCGAGCAGGTCCGTTGTGGTGTGGTCGACCACCTCGTCGGCCCCGGCGGCACGGACGGCGTCGGTGCTCCGCGGACTCGCGGTCGCGATGACGTGCGCTCCGGCCCGGGCGGCGAGCCGCACGGCGTACTTGCCGACGACCCCACCGGCACCGACGACGAGCACCCGCTGGCCGGACCGGAGGTCGCCGTCGTCGAACAGCGCCTGCCAGGCCGTCAACGCCACCGAGGGGAGGGCCGCGGCGTCGGCGAGTGGGATGCTCGTCGGGGCTGCGACGAGCGCCTCGGCCGGGGCGACCACGGACTCGGCCGCACCGCCGTCCCGCTCCATCGGGAGGAACCCGATCACGGCGTCCCCCACCGCGAGGCCGTCGACGCCTGCGCCGAGGGCGTCGACGGTGCCGGAGACGTCGTACCCGGGGACGTGCGGGAGCACCACCGGGATCGGGAGGATGCCCGCCCGCATGCCGGCGTCGGCGGCACTGAACGCGGACGCGGCCACCCGGATCCGCACCTGCCGCGCATCGGGCTCGGGCGTCGTGACGTCGTCGTACCGGAGGACCTCGGGTCCACCCACCTCGGAGAACTGCACTGCCTTCATGACCATGTCCGTTCGTCGTGTGCTTCGAAGTCGAAGCAACTGCGGCTGACGCTACCACTGCTTCGAGTTCGTAGCAACAGGTAGGATGGGTGCATGCCCGCCGCCCCGTTCACCCCGATGCAGCTCGACGCCTACTTCGCCCTGAACGAGGTGGGCAGTCTGCTCCGGCACGCGGTGGAGCAGCAGCTGCGCGACGCCGGCGGTCTGAGCTTCGTGCAGTTCCAGCTGCTCGCCCGGCTCGGCGACGCCCCGGACGGCAGCCAGCGCATGACCGACCTCGCCGACGGCGTCGTCTACAGCCGCAGTGGCCTGACGTACCAGGCGCAGCTGCTCGAGAAGCGCGGCCTCGTCACACGGGCACCGTCACCGGAGGACGAGCGCGTCGTCGTCGTGACGCTGACGGACGCCGGGCGCGCGGTCCTCGCCGCGGTGTTCCCGGGCCACATCGAGGTCGTGCGGGGGCTGCTCTTCGTCGCGCTCGACGACGAGGACGTCCGCGACCTCGCCCGCATCCTCGGCCGCGTGCGCGACCACCTGCGCGAGCAGCCCGCCCGCTCAGCCACCCCGCGCCGGCGCTCCTGACCCCGACCGCGCGGCCGGGGGTGAGCCGGGGCCCAGATCGGCACTGCCCCGGCCGCTCGGATCAGGTCAGCGCCGGTCCCACCACACGGCCGCCCCCACGAGCGGCGCGGTGCCGCCGAGGGTCCCGGGCAGGACCGTCAGGACACCGGCACCGGTGCCGGCAGCGTCGCCGCCCGCACCGCCGACGAGTCCCGGGACGGCCTCGTCGAGCCCGGCCCGGATCGGTGCACCGATGACGTCCCACGAGCGCGCGATCGACCCACCGACGACGAGACGGGTCGCCTGGAAGCGCACGAGCCACGGTGCGAGCGCCACCCCGAGCGCCCGCATCGCCGTGTCGATGACGGCCACGGCGTCGCCGTCCCCAGCACGCGCGGCCGCACAGACCTCCGCGACGGTGCGCTCCTGCCCGGTGCGGTCCCGGAACCGGTCGCGGATGGCGGGGGAGGAGATCGTCTCCTCGAGCGGCCGCCCGTCGAACGTCAGCCGGTGCGCATCGCCCGACTCGGGGACGGTGTCGCCGGAGGCGACCTCACGCCCGTCGTCGAGGAACGCGGACCCGACGCCGGTGCCGAGCGTGATGCAGACCATCCGGGCGGCCCGGTCCCCGGCGCCGGTGGCCCACTCGCCGATGCCGTAGGAGACCGCGTCGTTGACGAAGCGCACCGCGGCGGGCGCGACGTCGAGCCGGTCGGCCAGCGCCGTCCGCAGATCGACGCCGGCGAGGGCGGCGAACTTGTCCACGCCCGCGAACGTGCCGCGTCCGGCCTCCGCGTCGAACGGTCCGGGCATTGCGATCGCCCAGTCGGTGGGCGGGGCGCCCGCAGCCTCGGCGGCGGAGGCCCGAGCGGCGCCGGCGAGGGCGTCCAGCAGGGTCGTGGTGTCGGCGTGCGGGTCGAGGTCCGTCGCGTGCTCGGCGGTGACGAGCTCCGGCCGCGCCGGGTCGACGAGCGCCGCCGTCGCGTGCCCGCCGCCGACGTCCATGACGCCGATCGGGCCGGCGTGGCCGGGGTGTGTCGTCGTGCGTGCCGTCGTCGGCGTCATCGTCGCTCCTGTTTCCGGGGTCGTGACCATCCTGGTCGGTCGCTCTGCTCGACCCGCCCGCTGCGCTGGCGGGTCGGGCCACGGGGTGTGCCCTGCCGGGACCGGCCGTGTGCGGCCCGGGGGGTGCCGGCGGGGGGGGCCCCCCCCCCCCCCCCGCCCGGGGGTTTTACAA
>JASCOJ010000240.1 GCA_029959645.1 Microbacteriaceae bacterium PS02332
CCTCGACCATGGTGGCCCGCGGGCCGGGGCCGCCCCGCCGGGACGCCCGCGGACACACGAGACGCCGCACGTCCCGACGGTGTCTCGTCGGGACGGCGGCGTCTCGGTGTGTCGCGGCGGTGAGCCGGGCGGTGCGTCAGCTCTGCGACTGCCCCGCGGAGCCGAGGACCTTCGTGGCCTCGACGACGCGCGCGGCCATCGCCGACTCGGCGACCTTGCCCCAGGCGCGCGGGTCGTACTGCTTCTTGTTGCCGACCTCGCCGTCGATCTTCAGGACGCCCTCGTAGTTGGCGAACATCGAGCCGGCGATGGACCGTGTGAAGGCGTACTGCGTGTCGGTGTCGATGTTCATCTTGATGACGCCGTTGCGGACCGCCTCGTGGATCTCGTCGTCTGACGAGCCGGATCCGCCGTGGAAGACGAGATCGAGCGGGTTCTGCCCGGTGCCGTGCTTCGCCGCGATGGCGTCCTGGATCTCGCCGAGGAGCTCGGGGCGGAGCTTGACGTTGCCCGGCTTGTAGACACCGTGCACGTTTCCGAAGGTCAGCGCGGCGATCCACCGGCCCTCGTCGCCCATGCCGAGGGCCTCGACGACCCGCTCGACGTCGTTCGGGGTCGTGTAGAGGGCGTCGTTCGTGCCCTCGTGCTGCACGCCGTCCTCCTCGCCGCCGACGACGCCGATCTCGACCTCGAGGATCGCGTTGATGGCGCGCGTCTTCGCGATCATCGTCTTCGCGATCTCGATGTTCTCGTCGAGCGGCACGGCCGAGCCGTCCCACATGTGCGACTGGAAGATCGGGTTGCGGCCCGCTCGGACCTCCTCCTCGCTCGCGGCGATGAGGGGCAGCACGAAGCCGTCGAGGGCGTCCTTCGGGCAGTGGTCGGTGTGGAGCGCGACCGTGATCGGGTAGTTCTTGGCGACCTCGTGCGCGAAGGCGGCCATGGCCAGGGCACCGGCGGCACGGTTCTTCACGGTCTGCCCGGCGAAGTAGTCGGCGCCGCCGGTCGTGACCTGGATGATCCCGTCGGAGCCCGCCTCGGTCAGCCCCTGCAGGACCGCGTTGATCGTCTGCGACGAGGACACGTTGACCGCGGGGTAGGCGAACTTCCCGGCCTTCGCGCGGTCGATCATCTCGGCGTACTGTTCCGGCGTTGCGATGGGCACGGCTATCTCCTTCGACTTCGGTGACTTCGCGCTCGATCGTAGTCAGGGCCGGTTGGTGGCCGCCGGATGTGGCCGTCGGCCCCGGACGTCGAGCCCCGAGTCTCGCGCTGAGCGACGAGTCTCGGCGTCGCGCGCGCGCGACGCGGCGCGCCGGTCTCTTTTACACAAATCCGCGCCCCCCAG
>JASCOJ010000241.1 GCA_029959645.1 Microbacteriaceae bacterium PS02332
GCGCTGGCCTGGGCGAGACCCAGAGCCAGCGCGGCCGTCAACTCGCCGTTGGCGAGGCCACGAACACCGTCGGTACCGAACAGACGCGGCATTGCGATCGGGTTCGCCGTGCGACTAGCGCTTCGAGAACTGCGACGCCTTGCGGGCCTTCTTGAGACCGGCCTTCTTGCGCTCGATGACGCGGGCGTCACGGGTGAGGAAGCCGGCCTTCTTGAGGGCAGCGCGGTTGTTCTCGCGGTCGATCTCGTTCAGCGTCCGCGCGATGGCGAGACGGAGCGCACCGGCCTGACCCGAGGGGCCACCACCGGTGATGCGGGCGGTGACGTCGTACGAGCCGAGGAGCTCGAGCACCTTGAACGGGTCGTTGATGAGCTGCTGGTGCAGCTTGTTCGGGAAGTAGTCCTCCAGCGTGCGGCCGTTCACCACGAAGGTGCCGGAGCCCGGGACGAGGCGGACGCGCGCGATGGCCTCCTTGCGGCGCCCGACGGCACCGCCCGAGACGTTGAGGATCTGACGGGGAGCCGCCTCGGTCGCGCTGGGCGCGCTCTCGGTGGTGAAGCTCTCCGGGGTCTGGTCGAGGGAGTCAGCGATCTGAGCCATGAGTTTTCTCTCGTTCTTGGAAGTCGTCGTGGCCGCTGTTACTGCGAGACCTGGTCGAAGGTGTACGGCTTGGGCTGCTGCGCCGAGTGGGGGTGCTCAGCGCCCGCGTAGACCTTGAGCTTCTTGAGCTGCTCGCGACCGAGGGTGTTCTTCGGCAGCATGCCGCGGATCGCCTTCTCGACGGCGCGGGTCGGGTGCTTCTCGAGCATCTCCGGGTACGAGGTCGCCGTGAGGCCGCCCGGGTAGCCCGAGTGGCGGTAGTAGACCTTCTTCGCGAGCTTGGAGCCGGTGAGGGCGACCTTGTCCGCGTTGACGATGATGACGTGGTCGCCCATGTCCATGTGCTGGGCGAAGGTGGCCTTGTGCTTCCCGCGGAGCAGGGCGGCGACGTGCGAGGCGAGACGGCCGAGGACGACGTCGGTGGCGTCGATGATCAGCCAGTCGTGCTGGACGTCAGCCGGCTTCGGTGAGAACGTGCGAGTCACAGGAGTGCTGCTTTCGTGTCGAGGTGAGGAGTCCGTGAATCCCGCTCCGGTTCGGGTTCTCCGCGGCGAGGCCGGCAGAACACCTGGTTGGAGGGCTCATCTGACTGTCTGGCGCGTGAAGCGCCCAGACCAAGGTGAGAGCCTACCGGACGCGTGTCTCCCCGGTCAACCGAGCCGGGCCTCCCCTCCGACGCACCGAGTGAGCTCCCTCGACGGAGAGACGGGAGGCGCGGTGCGGGTCGTCCCGCAC
>JASCOJ010000242.1 GCA_029959645.1 Microbacteriaceae bacterium PS02332
GGCCCGGGACGCGTACGTCCCGGGCCTTCCGTGCGCCCGCTCTGGAGGCGGTCGGTCGGACTCGACTGAGGGCGCCGCCACCGCGAGGTCGCATGATCTGCCGTCGGGACGCGCCGAGGCCGGCAGGACGTGCGACTTCAACGAACCGCCGACGGCGTGTTGCGCCACCTCGGCTAGTCGGTCAGCTTCGTCATCTGCAGCAGCCCGTCGCCCGCGGGCGAGAGCGCACTGCGGACCGCACCCGAGGTGGAGACCTCGGTGAGGAGCAGCCGGAAGTCGGTGGTGGCGCGGTCGCGCTTCACCGGGTCGGCCACGCGGCCGCGCCAGAGAGCGTGCGGCACGAGGACGGTGCCGCCGAGGCGGGCCAGCCGGAGGCCGTGCTCGACGTACTCGATGACGTGCTCGGGGTCGGCGTCGATGAGGACGACGTCGTAGGAGCCGTCGTTCATGCGGGGGAGCACCTGGCTCGCGCGGCCCGGGATGAGCCGGACCCGGCCGGGCGCGGTGCCCGCGGCGAGGAACGCGTCGCGCGCGTCCTGCTGGTGGTCCACCTCGATGTCGATCGTGGTCAGGGTCGCCTCGGGGGCACCGCCGAGCAGGTACAGCCCGGAGACGCCGACACCGGTGCCGATCTCGATCATGCTCGTCGCGCGGGAGGCCGCCGCGATCACGCTGATCTGCGCACCGATCGCCGGGGACACCGCTTCCACCCCGAGCTCGAGGGAGTGCTCACGCGCTCGGGCGACACCGTCGGGTTCGGAGACGATGTCCTCCGCGAACTTCCAGTTCAGGTCTTTCTCTGACACGCACACTCCTCGTCGGTCAACTCTACGGGTGACTCGGGGACTGCACGCGTTAGGCTCGCTCCCGTGAACATCCAGCTCGACAAGATCCTGGTCATCGGGATCATCGCCGTGCTGTTGCTCGGGCCGCAGCGCCTGCCGATGTACGCACAGAAGCTCGCGGAGTTCGTCAAGGCGGTGCGTCGGTTTGCCGACACCGCGAAGGACCGGATGCGCGAGGAGATGGGCCCGGAGTTCGACGACGTCGACTGGCAGAAGCTGGACCCCCGTCAGTACGACCCGCGCCGCATCATCCGCGACGCCCTGCTCGACTCGACCACCGGCACCGCCGCCGCGACGACCGGGGCGCAGGTGACGGCCGCGAAGGTCCGTGCTCCCGCGCCGGTGGTCCCGCTGGTCGCCGGTGAGCCGGCCCCGTTCGACTCCGAGGCGACCTAGCCCCACCGTCGGGTGCGCGTGGCGCGACCCCGGGACGGACGGGAGGCCCGGTGCAGGTGCTGCACCGGGC
>JASCOJ010000243.1 GCA_029959645.1 Microbacteriaceae bacterium PS02332
CGGTGCGGTCGAGCCCGACGGGCCGGCCGCCGGCGCCGGCCGGACGGGAGCCGCCGGCGGTGCCGCTGCCCGGGCCGGGCGCGGCGGCGGCGCCGGAGGTCGGCGTCCGCTGGTCGCCGGGGCGGGCCGACCCCGGACCCGAGGGGCCGGCGGGCTCCCCGGCGGTCGCCGTCGCGGGCGACGTCGACGGGCCACCCGGGGCGGCGCTCCCGTCGACCGTGACCGGCACCGCTCCCGACACCGGGGACGTGTTGCCCGCCTCGTCGGTCGTCCCGGCGAGGACCCGGTGCTCGCCGGCCGCGAGTCGGTCGTCGACCCGGCACGACCAGCGGCCGTCGGTGCCGACCGTGGCCAGGCAGACCGCACGGCTGTCGACGTACACGGTGACGGTGCTGCCGGCCTCGGCGGTCCCGGCGACGTCGAGGCCGTCCGGTGCGACCGTCGCCCGCGCGCCCGGGGAGGTGATCCGCGGTGCCGTCGGTGCGGTGCGGTCGACCGTCACCGTCGTCGGGGCGGAGGCGACGCTGCGCAGTTCCGAGCGGTACCCGCGCGCGGTGCTGGCGGTCTGCGTCGCCGTCAGGCTGACCTGACCGTCCGCGGGGGTGCCGGGGCCGGAGCGCCACGAGACGCGCCACGTGCCGTCCGGGCCGACGACGCCGGTGCGGACGGCGACGGAGCCACTGCGCGACACGGTGACGGTGGCGCCGGGATCGCCCACGCCCGCCACCGTGCCGGTCGTCGGCCGGTCGGTGGTGAGCACGGGCGGGACGACCACGTCGGCCGGACCGGCCGCGGCGTCGGGCAGCGTGCTGTCCACGGTGTCGGTGACCCGGAAGACCTGGGCCGGGCCGGACCGCACCGGACCGACGCACGACCACCCGCCGCCGGCGTCCGTGGTCGTCCGGCAGACCGTGCCGGATCGGTTGCCCGGGTCGACGACGCGGACGGTGTGCCCGGGCGTCGCGGTGCCGGAGAACCGACCGAGGGCGGTCGTGATGTCACCCGGGTCGGCGATGGTCGGCGCGGCGGGCGGCCCGTCCGGCGACGGATCGGGCGCGGGGGAGCCCGGTGCGGGGGAGGGGGCGGAGTACACCGGCCCGGTCGGGGCGTCCGTCGGTGCGGGGTCGACCTGCAGCGGCGGGTCGTCCGGGGCCGGGTCGGTGCCGTCGCCGGTCCGCGTCGGCGCGGCGACGGCGTCGACAGCAGGGCCGGCGACGGCGCTGGTCGGGCCGGCGGCGACTCCGGTCGGGTCGGCGAGGGCGACGGCGTCGACCGGGTCGGCGCCGGCGGCGGGGACCGGACCGACGACGG
>JASCOJ010000244.1 GCA_029959645.1 Microbacteriaceae bacterium PS02332
GAGCGACGAGTCTCGGCGTCGCGCGCGCGAGACGCGTCGCTCAGCGCGAGACTCGGGCGGGGCGGGACTGCACATCCGTCCACGGGCGCGGGGCAGGACGGCGTCGGTCGGTAGGCTCGAACCGTGACTCCCACGACTGAGACCGGCTCCCTGTTCCTCCAGCCCGACCGCAACCTGGCCCTCGAGCTCGTGCGTGCGACGGAGGCCGCCGCGATCCGTGCGCAGCCGTGGGTGGGCCGTGGTGAGAAGAACCTCGCCGACGGCGCCGCGGTGGACGCGATGCGCAAGTTCCTCGGCACGGTGAACTTCGACGGTGTCGTCGTCATCGGCGAGGGCGAGAAGGACAACGCGCCGATGCTCTACAACGGCGAGCACGTCGGCAACGGGCACGGCCCCGCCTGCGACATCGCCGTCGACCCGATCGACGGGACCTCGCTCACCGCCGCCGGCCGGCAGAACGCCATCTCGGTGATGGCCGTCTCCGACCGCGGCTCGATGTACGACCCGTCGGCCGTCTTCTACATGGACAAGATCGCCGCCGGGCCCGAGGGCCGCGGGGTCCTCGACCTCGAGAAGCCGATCGGCGAGAACATCCGCGCGCTCGCCAAGGCGAAGGGCAAGGACCTCGAGGACATGGTCGTCGCCGTCCTCGACCGCCCCCGTCACGACGAACTCATCCGCGCCATCCGCGCGACCGGTGCCGGCACGCGGCTCCTCCTCGACGGCGACGTCGCGGGCGGCATCGCGGCGGCGCTGCCCGGCTCGAACATCGACATGTGCGTCGGCGTCGGCGGCACCCCGGAGGGCATCATCACCGCGTGCGCGATCAAGGCGCTCGGCGGTGTCATCCTCGGCAAGCTCCAGCCGAAGGACGACGAGGAGCGTGAGCGGGCCATCGCGGCCGGGCACGACCTCGACCGGGTGCTCGACCAGGACGACCTCGTCACCGGTGACAACACGTTCTTCGTCGCCACGGGCGTCACCGACGGCGTGCTCGTCGACGGCGTGCGTCGCTCGCGCGGCGTGATCCACACCGACTCGCTCGTGCTGCGCTCCCGCTCCAACACGATCCGCCGCATCCAGGCCGACCACCGCGCCGAGAAGTGGTTCTGATCCGCTGACGGCGGCGGCGCGGCCACCGTCGCGCCCGGCCCGGCCCGGCCGCGGCCCCGGCCCCGGCCGCGGCCGACCTTCGCGCCCTGCTGCGCACAACGCGCCCCGCTCCGACGGGGCGCGTTGTTCGTAGCGGGGCGCAACCGGCGGAGGCCGCCCCGGCGGCGCGGCGCCCCGGCGCCCCGGCGCCCCGGCGC
>JASCOJ010000245.1 GCA_029959645.1 Microbacteriaceae bacterium PS02332
CCGCGGGCCCCGGGGGGGCGGGGCCGGCGGCCCCCCAGGCCCGCCGCCACACCCCCCCCCCCCCCCCCCGGGGGGGGGGGGGGGGGGCGTCGGGGTGCTGGTGCTTACCAGGAGCTCTTCGTGATGCCCGGCAGTTCGCCACGGTGGGCCATGTCGCGGAAGCGGACACGGCTGATGCCGAACTCACCGAGGTGGCCACGGGGGCGGCCGTCGATGGCGTCGCGGTTGCGGTAGCGGACCGGCGACGCGTCGCGGGGCAGCTTCTGCAGGCCGACGCGGGCGGCCTCACGGGACTCGTCGGTGCCGTTCGGGTCCACGAGGGCCTTCTTCAGCTCGAGGCGACGCTCGGCGTAGCGCTCGATGATGACGGCGCGCTGGTTGTTCTTCGCGATCTTGCTCTTCTTCGCCATGACTCAGCGCTCCTCACGGAAGTCGACGTGCTTGCGGATGACCGGGTCGTACTTCTTCAGCACGAGACGGTCGGGGTTGTTCCGGCGGTTCTTCTTGGTCACGTAGGTGAACCCGGTGCCCGCGGTGGAACGGAGCTTGATGATCGGACGGATGTCCTGACCCTTTTTCGCCATCAGATCTTCTCCCCACGGGCGAGCATGCTCGCCACGACGGACTCGATGCCGCGGGCATCGATGACCTTGATGCCCTTCGCGCTGACGTTGAGCGTCACGTTACGACGCAGCGACGGCACGTAGTAGGTCTTCTTCTGCACGTTCGGGTCGAAGCGACGCTTCGTCCGACGGTGCGAGTGCGAGATGTTGTGACCGAAGCCGGGAACGGCGCCGGTCACCTGGCACACTGCAGCCATGGTTTCCTCCTGATGAATACCGTGCAGCCGGTCGGCTGCACCCAAGGTCACTTGCCTGGCGCGCACGCACTGGGACACCGGGGTGACCGAGCGAGGGGGTGTGCGCACCGCCCCGACCGGCGGTCGACCCCCTGGCGCGGCCGAGCCGTCAGGCTCGGACAGGCCGGGAGGCGCTCATCCGGTACCACGCGACCGCGGCGTTCGCGACGATCGGAGGGCAGAACAACGGGCGCTCCGCGCGGACGCAGAGAGCCAGCCGCCAACGTTACGCGACGGCCGGGCGCGTCGCAAGCCGGGCCTCCCGGCCGGAGCGCGCCGAGGTCGCACGACCCACCGCCGGTCCCACGTCGAGGTCGCGGAGACGGCCGCCCTCCAGGCCGGAGACCGGCACTTCGTGCGACCTCGACGAGCGTCCGCCCCGCGGCCCGGCGGCCCGGCGGCCCGGCGGCCCGGCGGCCCGGCGGCCCGGCGG
>JASCOJ010000246.1 GCA_029959645.1 Microbacteriaceae bacterium PS02332
GGGGCCGGGCAAGTTTTTAAAAGGCCCCGGGCCGCGCCGGCCGCGCCCGGCCCGCCCGGCCCGGCCCGGCCCGGCCCCGGCCCCGGCCCCGGCCCCGGCCCCGAGTCTCGGCCTGAGCGACAAGTCTCGCGTCCGCGCGCCCGAGACTCGTCGCTCACCGCGGAACTCGCGCCCGGCGGCGCACACCCGGGAGGCCGGCCCCGCCATCCACAGACCGGCTGCGGAGCGCCTGCAGTCACCGAAGCGCGCGCGACGCTGCGGGGATGACGAACGACCCGCTCCCCCTGTACCGCACGCGCGACCACGACCGGGCCGGGGCACGTGCCCTCCAACGCCGCCACCGCGCCGGGTCGCTGGTGCGGGTCACCGACGGCGTCTACGCCGACGCCGCTGCGTGGGCCGCGCGCAGCGCGTCGGCGCAGCACCTGACCGTCGCCCGCGCGCTCGCTCCGGGCCTCCGACCCGGCGCGGCGTTCTCCCACGCCACGGCCGCCATGGCCTACGGCTGGCCGATGATCGGGATGGTCGGTGCCCGCGTGCACGTCACCGACGGCGCGACCCGACGCACCGAGCACCGCGCACACCTGGTCCGGCACGCCGGTCCGCCGGAGACCGGGAACGAGCTCTGGACCTTCAGTCGAGTACCGCTGACGAGCAGGGTGCGGACCGCGGTGGACCTCGCGGCGACGCTGGAACCGTCGGTCGCCGCCGTGGCGATCGATGCAGCGGTCCGCGGCGGGACGCTCCTGGCCGAGGACTTCGTCGCCGCGCTCCCGGAACGTCCCGCGCGGGGCTCGGTGCGCGGTCGAGCGATCGCGGAGGCCCTCGACCCCGCGCATGAGTCCGTCGGCGAGTCGTACGCCGCCATCAGGATGGTCGAACTCGGACTGCCGCGACCTGTGGCACAGCACCCACTGTGCCTCCCCGACGGCTCGTCGGCCCGGGTCGACTTCTGGTTCCCCGACCTCGGACTCGTCGTCGAGTTCGACGGGAAGCAGAAGTACACGGACCGCGAGATGCTCGCCGGGCGTCGAGCGGAGGACGCGGTCTGGCACGAGAAGCTCCGCGAGGACCGACTCCGCGCGCTCCCGGAGGTCCGCTCGGTGGTCCGTCCCACGTGGTGGCACCTCGCCGAGCTCAACCGGCTCCACTCGCTCTTCCAGCAGCACCGCGTGGTCGTCTGACGGCCACGCACCGCCCCGCGTCTCGGGGGGGGGGGCGGCGGGGGGGGGGGGGGGGGGGGGCGGCGGGGGGGGGGGGG
>JASCOJ010000247.1 GCA_029959645.1 Microbacteriaceae bacterium PS02332
GGGGCCCCCGGCCTACCCGGGGGGGGGGGGGGGGCGCGGGGGGCCCCCCGGCGGCCCGCCGCGGCTCCGCCGCGCACGACGAGCTGTACCGCGAGGACGGCGAGATCGTCCGGACCAGCGACCGCGCCGGTGGCACCGAGGGCGGCATGTCGACCGGGACGGTGCTGCGCGTCCGCGCCGGCATGAAGCCGATCGCGACCGTCCCGCACGCACTGCACACGATCGACACGACCACGGGCGAGGAGGCTGCGGCGCACCACCAGCGCTCCGACGTCTGCGCGGTCCCCGCTGCCGGCGTCGTCGCCGAGGCGATGGTCGCGCTCGTGCTCGCCGACGCCGTGCTCGAGAAGTTCGGCGGCGACTCGGTCGTCGAGACGAAGCGCAACATGGAGGCGTACCTCGGGGCGATCCCGGAGACGCTCCGGTCGCACCGCGCCGAGCCGGTCGAGCACACGCCCGCCTGGTGACCGACACGCCGGCCGCGCCCCCCGTCGTGATCATCGGTCCGATGGGGGCCGGCAAGTCGAGCGTCGGCAAGCGCGTCGCGCGCGCCCTCGGTGTGCCGTTCACCGACACCGACCGGGCCGTCGTCCGGGTGCACGGTCCGATCCCGGCGATCTTCGCGGAACGGGGCGAGGCCGCGTTCCGCGCGCTCGAGGCGGACGCCGTCCGGACGGCGTTGCGGACCGGTGGGGTCGTGGCCCTCGGCGGGGGTGCTGTGACGCACCCGGAGACCCGGGCCGCCCTGGCCGGGGCGCGGGTCGTCCTCCTCACCGTGTCGCCCGAGGCCGTCGCCGACCGGATCGCCGGGAGCGACCGGCCGCTGCTCGCCACCGGCGGCCTGGAGGCGTGGCAGGCGATCGCCGACGAGCGTGCGGCCACCTACGCGGAGCTCGCCCACGTCACGGTCGACACGTCCCGACGACCGATGACGCGCGTGGCCGAGGAGGTCGCCGCGTGGGTCCGTGCCGGCGCGACCCCGGCCCCGACCGGACGTCCCGCCACGGCCGCACCGACCCCCGGCGCACCGGCCCCGGCCACACCGACCCCCGGCGCACCCACCCGACGCACATCGGCCCCCGGAGCGCCCGTCGCCGGTGACCCGACTCCGTCCGTCCCCGTCCCCGGACCGGGCCCGGTCCGGCCCGGCCCGCCGCCCACCCGAGGAACCCCCTGCCCCCACCGCCCCGGCCCGCCGGCCCC
>JASCOJ010000248.1 GCA_029959645.1 Microbacteriaceae bacterium PS02332
GCGGGGGGCCGCCGCGGCGCGCGGCGGGCCCCCGCGCGCGGGCCCCGCCCCCCCCCCCCCCCCGCGGGGGGCCCCCACGCGGGTCGGCCAGCCAGGAGGCCCGGCCGATTACACTGGATCGGCCAGCGGGAGTGGTGGAATCGGTAGACACGCAGGATTTAGGTTCCTGTGCTTCGGCGTGAGGGTTCGAGTCCCTCCTTCCGCACGACGGCGGGGCCGCGTCCGGCGCCGGCAGGTCATCCGCCCGGGGGACGGCCGCGGAGACACCGCACGGTACCCTCGTGCTGCGGGTGCTCGTCCCGCCCTCGTCGCCGACCGGAAGAACCATGCACTCCGTCGCACTCGCCCTGATCCCCTGGCTGGATCCGCAGTACATCCTCGACCACTTCGGGGCCGTCGCCGTGCTCGTCGTCTGCGCGATCGTCTTCGCCGAGACCGGCCTGCTGATCGGGTTCGTCTTCCCCGGCGACAGCCTGCTGGTGATCACCGGCCTGTTCGCCTTCGACCGCGGTGGCGCGATCGGCGGCATCCCGATCTGGGTCGCCGCGCTGATGATCGGCGCCTCGGCGTTCCTCGGCGGAGAGCTCGGGTACTACATCGGCAAGAAGGCCGGTCCACCGATCTTCGAGCGCAAGGAGAGCGGGCTGTTCTCGAAGGCGAACGTCGACCGGACGAACGCGTTCTTCGCCCGCTTCGGTCCGGTCGCGGTGATCCTCGCCCGCTTCGTGCCGGTCGTCCGGACCTTCGCCCCGATCGCCGCCGGCGTCGGCCGGATGGACTACCGGAAGTACTCGCTGTACAACGCGATCGGCGCGGTCGTCTGGGGCGTCGGCGTGACGTTCCTCGGGTACTTCATCGGGCACATCCCGTTCGTGGCCCACATCGTCCGCGAGTACATCGACGTCATCCTGCTCCTCGCCGTCGTCGTGACGGTCGTCCCGATGGTGCTCACGTACCTCCGCGGCGCCCGCAAGGCGAAGAAGCACGAGCAGGAGCGCGCGCAGGAGCTGCCCACCGTCGAGTGACACGTCGCATCCCCGCTGCACGGACCGCCCCGGCCCCCCCCGGCCGGGGGGGGGGGGGGGGGGGCCCCTGCCGGCCGGCGGGGGGGGGCG
>JASCOJ010000249.1 GCA_029959645.1 Microbacteriaceae bacterium PS02332
CCTGAACGCGAGACGCGTCGCCCAGCCCGAGTCTCGTTCTGCGTCAGCGGGTCAGCACGGCCCAGCCGGCGGCCGGGAGGCGCAGCGTCCCGGCCGCCAGGTCGCCGGCGCCCGCCTCCACCCGCGTCGCGTCGGCGGCCGGGAGGTCGACGGGCTCCTCGGCCAGGTTGAGGGCGGTGACCACGGCCTCCCGGTCGGTCGCGGTGCGGAGCACCACCGCGGTGTTCGTCAGGTGCACC
This sequence comes from Microbacteriaceae bacterium PS02332, assembly GCA_029959645.1. GTDB lineage: Bacteria > Actinomycetota > Actinomycetes > Actinomycetales > Microbacteriaceae > Curtobacterium. The sequence continues at coordinate 240 of JASCOJ010000249.1, forward strand.
ACGTCCGTGTGGGCGCGGTGCAGCCACGGGTGTCGGCGGCGGAGCGCGACGAGCGCCTGGTGCGTGCGGACCGTCTCGGCAGCCGCGCCCTCGGGCACCGGCGGCGTCGCCGGGAACGTCGGGCGGACGGCGTCGTCGCCGCCCGCACGGTCCTCCTTGACGCCGGTCCAGCCGTACTCGTCGCCGGCGTACACCGAGGGCGTCCCCGCCACGGTGAACAGCACCGCGACCGCGTGGGGTGCGAACCGCTCCCCCACAGCGCTGGCGATCCGCGTCACGTCGTGGTTACCGACGAAGGTGCTCGGGACGAACGTCGCCAGCAGCGCGTCGTGGCGCTCGACCGCGTGCGCGAGCTCGAAGCAGTTGCGGTCGGCGATGCCGTGCCAGATGCCCTGCCAGAGCTCGTACTGCGTGGTGGAGTCGATGGTGGACGCCGCGACGACCGCGGCTGCGTCACCGTGGATGACCTCTCCCGAGAACCAGGCCTCCGGGAAGCGTTCCCGGACGCGCGGCACTACCCGTGCCCAGAAGGCCGGGGGTACCGCGTAGGCCGCGTCGAGCCGCCACCCGTCGATCCCCCGTTCGAGCCAATGCGTCATCACCGCGACCACGAGGTCCTCCGTCGCGGTCGACGCGTGGTCGAGCGCGACGAGGATGTCGTGGCCCTCGAAGAGCCCGACCGGCACCGGGTCGCCGGGCTGCCAACCGGACCAGTCGACGGCGAACAGGTCCGCGGTCTCGGCCTCCGGCCCTGCGGTCGCGCGCGCCCCGCACCCCCGGGGGGCGCCCCCCCCCGGGGTTGAGAACCCGGCGCGCCGGGCCCCCCCCCC
>JASCOJ010000024.1 GCA_029959645.1 Microbacteriaceae bacterium PS02332
CCCCCCCCCGGGGGCGGGGCGCGCCGGCGCCCCCCCCCCCCCCGCGGCGCCCCCCCCCCCCCCCCCCCCCCCCCCCCCCCCGACAGTCGGCTGTACGTCCTCAGGAGGCCTTGGTCGCCTTGAGCATGTACCCGAAGCCGCGCTTCGTCTGGATGATCGGCTCGGCCGAGTACTGGTCGAGCTTCCGACGGAGGTACGAGATGTAGGACTCGACGATGCCGGCGTCGCCGTTGAAGTCGTACTCCCAGACGTGGTCGAGGATCTGCGCCTTCGACAGCACCCGGTTCGGGTTGAGCATGAGGTAGCGGAGCAGCTTGAACTCGGTGGGGGAGAGCTCGATCTGCGCGTCACCGATCGTGACCTCGTGCGTGTCCTGGTCCATCGTGAGCTCGCCGGCGCGGATGATCGCGTCCTCTTCGTCGTTCATCGTGCGACGGAGGATCGCCTTGATGCGGGCGACGATCTCGTCGAGCGAGAACGGCTTGGTCACGTAGTCGTCGCCGCCGACGGTGAGGCCGGTGATCTTGTCCTCGGTGTCGTCCTTCGCCGTGAGGAAGAGGATCGGCGAGGTGTAGCCCGACGAGCGGAGGCGCTTGGTGACGCCGAAGCCGTTCATGTCGGGGAGCATGACGTCGAGGATGATGAGGTCCGGCTCCTCCTCGAGCACGGCGGAGATCGCCTGTGCCCCGTTGCCGACAGCGCGCACCGCGAAGCCCGCGAAGCGCAGCGAGGTCGTGAGGAGGTCGCGGATGTTCGGCTCGTCGTCGACGATGAGGATCTTGGGGCCATCGGTCATGCGCCCATCATCTGACGGTTCCCTGGCCGTTGTCTGGGAGCCGTTCGTGCGCTTACCATGTGTCGGACGGGAGGCCCGTGACAGTCGTGCTCCGGGCCTCCTGTCCGACCGGTGGTCCCGCCGGTCAGACCGGCGCGGCCACCTGGTCGGCGTCGAGGATCGTGTACGCGTACCCCTGCTCGGCCAGGAACCGCTGGCGGTTCTGCGCGAAGTCCTGGTCGACGGTGTCACGCGTCACGAGCGTGTAGAACGACGCCGGGACGCCGTCCTTGTTCGGGCGGAGGAGCCGACCGAGTCGCTGTGCTTCCTCTTGCCGGGAACCGAACGACCCCGACACCTGGATCGCGACGGTGGCGTCCGGCAGGTCCACGGAGAAGTTCGCGACCTTCGACACCACGAGGACGTCGATCTCGCCGGAGCGGAACGCGTGGTACAGCCGCTCACGCTCGTCGACCGGCGTCGCCCCGGTGATCTCGGCGGCGTCGAGCGACGCGGCGAGCTCGTCGAGCTGGTCGATGTACTGCCCGATGACGAGGATCTGCTCGCCGCGGTGCTTCTCGATGAGCTCGCGCACCACCGGGGTCTTCGCGGGCGAGGTCGCCGCGAGCCGGTACCGCTCGTCGTCGCTCGACGCGGCGTACTCGAGCCGGTCCTCGTGGGCGAGGTCGATGCGCACCTCGTAGCACTCCGCGGGGGAGATGTAGCCCTGGGCCTCGATCTCCTTCCACGGGGCGTCGTACCGCTTCGGCCCGATGAGGGAGAACACGTCGCCCTCGCGACCGTCCTCGCGCACCAGGGTCGCGGTGAGGCCGAGCCGGCGACGTGCCTGCAGGTCCGCGGTCAGCTTGAACACCGGCGCCGGGAGCAGGTGCACCTCGTCGTACACGATCAGGCCCCAGTCGAGTGCGTCGAGGAGCGAGAGGTGCGTGTAGGCGCCCTTCCGGCGGGCGGTGAGGATCTGGTACGTCGCGATCGTGACCGGACGGATCTCCTTGACGCTGCCGGAGTACTCGCCGATCTCGTCCGGCGACAGCGAGGTGCGGCGGAGGAGCTCGTCACGCCACTGCCGCGCGGAGACGGTGTTCGTCACGAGGATGAGCGTCGTCGCCTTCACGGTGGCCATCGCCCCGGCGCCGACGAGCGTCTTGCCGGCACCACAGGGCAGCACCACGACGCCGGACCCCTGCTGGAAGAAGCTGTCGATCGCGTCCTCCTGGTAGGGGCGCAACTGCCACTCGGAGGTCTGGAGGTCGATCTCGTGCGGCTGCCCCGGCGTGTACCCGGCGAGGTCGTCCGCGGGCCAGCCGAGCTTCACGAGCTCCTGCTTGACCTGCCCGCGGGCCCAGGCCTGCAGCTCGACGGAGTTCTCGGACCGTCGCTCGCCGAGCAGGGGCTGGATGCGCTTCGACCGGACGACCTCGGCCAGCACCGCGGGGTCGGTCGCCGTCAGGACCAGGGCGGGCTGCTGCTCGAGCTCCTCGGTCGGGGAGTTCGCGATGACGGGGGCGTCCTCGCGCTCCTCCCGCCGGATGACGAGTCGCCCGTAGCGGGACACGGTGTCCCGGATGTCGACCGTCACACTCTGCGGGACCGGGAACTTCGCGAACCGCTCGAGCGTGGCGACCATCGAGTCGGCGTCGTGGCCCGCCGCCCGGGCGTTCCAGAGACCGAGCCGCGTGATGCGGTAGGTGTGCACGTGCTCGGGTGCGCGCTCGAGCTCGGCGAACACCGCGAGCTCGTGCCGTGCGTCCTCGGCGTCGGGGTGTGCGACCTCGAGCAACACGGTGCGGTCGCTCTGCACGATCAGCGGTCCGTTCATAGCGGATCAGCCTAGGCGGCTCGGCTGGGCCCGCACGCCGTTGTCCACAGGCCGACCCGTCACGCGTCGCTCTCGACGGTCACCACGAGGGAGAGCGGCAGTGTCCGCTCGACGTCGACGGCGGTGTCCTTCCCGCGGACACGGCCTGCCGCGACCGAGGTCGGCACGATCGAGAACGGCTTCTCGGAGCCGTCCGGCATCCGGACGGTCACCCGGATCGGCGTGCGTCCGCGGATCGCCATGTCGATCTGGCGCGCCATCCACTCCTGCTCCGGTTCGGCGTCGCCGCGCTCGGTCGTGAGGCGGAGTCGCTCCACGAGGGCGTGCGCCGCCTGCTCGGGCGAGCGGGCCGCGGTGCGGCGTCGGCCGGGAGGCCCGGATCGCGTGTCCGGGCGCGCCCCGCCTGCGAGCACGGCCGGGTAGCGCTGCTCCTCGAGGGCGGTGACCACCACGTGCGGCGGGTAGCGCGTCGCCAACCGGGTCAGCTCGGGGCGCTCCCACGCGAGCTGCCGGAGCTCGGCGTCCACCCCGATGAGGTCGAGCTGGTCGGGTGTGCCGTGCACCACCGACCCCACACCGCCCTCGCCGCGGTCCACGACGACGCTGCCGTCACGGGTGGCGACCTGGTCGATGAGGTAGCTGAGCGGCTGCGGGACGTCGGTCGTGCCCAGGCGGGTGAACAGCGCGACGAGCTCATCCCGGGTGCGGCCGGCTCGGAGCGCCCGGCGGAGGGAGTCCTCGGAGACCCGGTAGCGCGCGGCGAGTCCGGGCGCCTCGATGTCGGCCACCTGCCGGAGCTCGTCGTCGTCGGACGGGGACAGCGGGCCCGGTGCGATGACGGTGAGGTCGTGCTGGAGGTACACGCCGTCGACGGTGTGCGGCAGGTCGGCCTCGGCTGCGCGGACCGCCTCGTCGGTGTCGTCCGCGAGCAGGGCGCGTCCGGCGCCCGTGCGCCGTCCGTCCACGGCGAGCCCGAGCACGCCGGCCGTGCCGGCCGTGTCGAGGAGTGCGGCGTCGAGCCAGCGGGACCCCGCGGGGTAGGCCCACCGCCCGAGGGACACGAGGTCGTGGAGGTCGTCCCCGGCGAGGTCGAGGACCTCGCGGACCGCGGGGTCGAGGACCGCTCGCCAGCGCTGCACGATCGTGGCCCATCGTGCCGGCCACGACGAGGCCGTCCAGGCGTGCCCGGCCTCGCTGAGGACCCACGTGCCGTCCTCCGGGCCGGCGAGGCCCGTGCGGTCGAGCAGGCGCAGGCGGTCGGGCACGACGTCGGCGTCCGCTCCGGTGCGCTCGGCGAGCTGCCGGGCGAGCGGAGCGCCGATGCCGCCCTTTGCGAGCTCGCGGACACCCCCGGCGTCGACGATGCGGAGCAGCTCGGCCAGGACGGTCAGCGTCTCGAACGCGTGCTCGGCGCCGGTCGCGCGCGCCCGCTCGTCGTCCGCGGCGCCGGGCGTCACCGCCACGTCGGTCTCACCTGCGTCGTCGGTCCGGCCCGGTCCGTCCGTCCGTCCGTCCCGGCCCGTCCGTCCCGGTCCGTCGGTGTGGCTGGCCTCGTCGGCCTCGTCGGACCCGGCCCTCTCGTCGGGTCCGTCCGGTCGATCCCGGTGGTCGGGGCCGCCCGGCGGGTCGGCCGGGAGCCGGTCGTCCGGTGCGGCGCCGGCCAGGCCGGCCACGGCGGGGTGTGCGGTGAGGCGAGCCGTGACGGCGGCGTCGACGCCGCCGTCCGCGTCGGCGAGCCCCAGCTCGACGGCGGGGGCGAGCGCCGTGGCCGATGCCTCGGACGTCGTCCCGAGCAGGGCGAGCAGCGTGCGGCGGGGCAACCGCTCGATCGCGGCGTCCACGGCGTCGTCGGTCCGGAGGGCCTCGGCGAGGTCGAAGAAGTCGGCGATGTGCTGTGGGCCGGTCTCGCCCAGCACCGCCGTGGGCAGGTGGCGCGCGAGCACGAGTCGCTCGAGCACCTCGTCGGGGAGCTCGCGCAGTCGCGCAGCGAGGTCCGCAGTGGTCGTCATCGTCCGCCGCCGTCGTCCCCGGGGGACGTCAGCGCGCCTCGGTGCGGTGCTGCCGGGCCTTGCGGGTCCAGGTCACAGCCAGCAGCACCATCATCAGGACGAACGCCAGCGGCGGACCGAAGTACACGACACCCAGGGCGACCGGCCAGATGCCGTCTCCGGGGATCTGCTTCATGGTCAACCACCCCGTGATCATGACGATGAAGCAGGCGAGGATGAGGATGACGATCCCGCCGACCATGAACGCAAGGATGCGTTCGGTACGATTGAACGTCGCCGGGGCGTCCGCGGGTTCCCGCGTGGCTCCGGTGGAACGGGTCGGCTTGGCCATCGACCCAGGATATCCGACGCACCATGGCCGTCCACGTACCGAGGAGACCCAGCATGCCCACCGGCAAGGTCAAGTTCTACGACGACCAGAAGGGCTTCGGCTTCATCACCGGAGACGACGGCGACCAGGTCTTCCTGCACGCCTCCTCCCTGCCCGACGGTGTGACCACGGTGAAGGCCGGGACGAAGCTCGAGTACGGCGTGGTGCAGGGCAAGAAGGGCTCCCAGGCGCTGACGGTGCGGATCGTCGAGGCGCCGGCGTCCCTCACGAAGATGACCCGGCGTTCCGCGGACGACATGGCGGTGATCGTCGAGGACCTCGTGAAGGAGCTCGACCGGATCGGCGGCGACCTGCGGCACGGCCGGTACCCCAAGAACGGCGACCGCATCGCCGTCATCCTGCGACACGTCGCTGACCAACTGGACGCGTGAACATGACCACCGACCTGACCGAGCTCGCCCGTGGCGCACTGCTCGAGATCACTCCCGAGTCGACCGTCGGGTCCCCCGTGGGCACCGTCGACGAGGGGGACGGCGTCGTGTCGGTCCTCTTCGCCAACCGCATGCCGGGGTACCCCGGGTGGCGCTGGACCGTCAGCATCGGCCACGTCGAGGGTGACGAGCCGACCGTGCTCGAGGTCGAGCTGATGCCCGGCGACGGCTCGCTGCTCGCGCCCGAGTGGGTGCCGTGGTCCGACCGGCTCGCGGACTACCGCGCCGCACAGGACGACGAGGACGAGTCCGACGACGATGACGAGTCCGACGACGACGAGTCCGACGACGATGACGAGTCGGACGACGACGAGGCCGACGACGACGAGTCCGACGACGATGACGAGTCGGACGACGACGAGTCGGACGACGACGACGTGGACGACGAGCCGGTTGGCCGCTCCCGGCCTCGTGCCCGTGCGGCGGCGGACGACGACGATGACGACTTCGACGACCGCGACGCGGCTGATCTCGACGATGCCGCCGACGACCTCGACGTCGAGGTGGACGTCCTCGACCTCGCGCAGGTCGACGGTGACGTCGAGGTGGACCTCGGGGTGAGCGGCCGCGCCTCCGGCGGACGCCGCCGACGCCGGCGCCGCTGACGGAACGCCGCCGAGTTCGGCGGCGTTCCGTCGTCGAGCGTCCCGTCGGACGGTGGGCGCCGCGGGGCGTCAGCCGCGCAGCGCGTCCACCACGAAGTCGATCGCGCCCGTGAGCTTCGTGACGTCGTCCGGGTCGATGGCCGTGAAGGTCGCGACGCGGAGCTGGTTCCGCCCGAGCTTGCGGTACGGCTCGGTGTCGACGATGCCGTTCTGGCGGAGGACCGCGGCCACCGCCTTCGCGTCGACGCGCTCGTCGAGGTCGATCGTGACGACGACCTGCGACCGGTCGGCCGGGTCGGTCACGAACGGCGTGGCGTAGTCCGATGCCTCGGCCCAGTCGTACAGCGTCGAGGACGACGTCTTGGTCCGGGTGTCGGCCCACGCGAGGCCGCCCGACCGGTTGATCCAGCTGATCTGGTCGTCGAGCAGCAGCAGGGTCGCGAGCGCCGGCGTGTTCAGCGTCTGGTTCAACCGGGAGTTGTCGACCGCGTTCTTGAGGGACAGGAACTCGGGGATGTACCGACCGGAGGCGGCGATGCGCTCGACGCGCTCGAGGGCGGCCGGGGAGAACAGCGCGAGCCAGAGGCCGCCGTCCGAGGCGAAGTTCTTCTGCGGGGCGAAGTAGTAGACGTCGGCGGCGCTCGCGTCGAACGCCGCACCGCCGGCCGCGCTCGTCGCGTCGACGACGGTCAGCGCGCCGGGGTCGCCCTCGGCGCGGACGACCGGGGCCATGACACCGGTCGACGTCTCGTTGTGCGGGTAGGCGTAGACGTCCACGCCCTCGACGGCCTCGAGCTGCGCCCGGGAGCCGCCGGGCGCCTCGACCACGTGCGGCGCCTCGAGCCACGGTGCCGCCACGGCCTTGGCGAACTTCGACCCGAACTCACCGAAGGACAGGTTCTCGGCCCGGCGCTCGACGAGCCCGAACGCGGCGGCGTCCCAGAACGCGGTGGACCCGCCGTTGCCGAGGACGACCTCGTAGCCGTCCGGGATCGTGAAGAGGTCGGCGAAGCCCTGGCGCACCGAGCCGACGAGGTCCTTCACGGGCGCCTGTCGGTGGGACGTGCCGAGGATCGTCGCCCCGCGCGTCACGAGGGTCTCGAGCTGTGACCCGCGGATCTTGGACGGGCCGCACCCGAAGCGGCCGTCGGTCGGGAGGTGGGCGCCGGGGATGACGATGTCTGCCATGGCCCGATCCTACTGAGCGTGCTCGACCCGCCCCGTGGACCGGCCGGACGGACGCCGACGCGGGGTGGCGTGCCGGGCGCACCCCGGGCCTCCTGTCCGTCACACGACCCCTGGGCGCCCCGAGGCGGGCTCGCCGGTGGGACCAAGTAGGGTGGTGCCGCTGGGCCCGGACAGGAGAGGCGGATTCGTGACCGATCTCGTCGACACCACGGAGATGTACCTCCGCACCATCCTCGACCTCGAAGAAGAGGGGATCGTGCCGCTGCGCGCGCGCATCTCCGAGCGGCTCGGCCACTCCGGCCCGACGGTCTCGCAGACCATCGCCCGGATGGAGCGCGACGGCCTCGTCGTCGTCTCGGGCGACCGCCACCTCGAGCTGACCGAGGTCGGCCGGTCCCGCGCCACCCACGTGATGCGCAAGCACCGCCTCGCCGAGCGTCTGCTCGCCGATGTGATCGGCCTCGACTGGGCGTTCGTCCACGACGAGGCCTGCCGCTGGGAACACGTGATGAGCGAGCAGGTGGAGGTCCGCCTGCTCGAGATGCTCGGCAACCCGACGGAGTCGCCGTACGGCAACCCGATCCCGGGTCTCGCCGAGATCGGCGGCCCCGCGGCACCCGGGTTCCTCGACGGCGTCCGGAACATCGTCGCGGCGACCGACGGCACCGACGCGGTGGCCACCGGTGTCGTCCGCCGACTCGGCGAGCCTGTCCAGTTCGAGCCCGAGCTGCTGCACCAGCTGCGCACCGCGGGTGTGATGCCCGGTCGGTTCGCGCGGGTGCAGCGTGCCGGCGCCTACGTGTCGGTGCGGATCGACGGTGAGGACGCCGGGATCGAGCTGCCCACCGAGGTGGCGCAGCACGTCTACATCGACGCGGCCTGACCCCACGCAGCACGCGTCCGTCGACGCGGCCTGGCCCCACGCAGCACGCGTCCGTCGGCGCTGCCCGACCCGGTGCGGCACGACCGGTCGTGGCGGGCGTCCGACCGGGCAGAGCACTCTAGGGGTACGCATGCAGGGGTACAAGGGGTACGGACCCGGGGGACGCGTGACGAGCCGCGCCGCCGAGATCCGAACAGCCGCCTGACCAGGGTTTCTTCACCGATTCGTTACCGAACGGCCGTTCTGTCTCGACAAGGTAACGATGCGCCCGTACACTCGACGAGTCCCCGGGATGGAAGCCTCCCGGGTACCCGTGGCAGGACGTCTCGTGACCCGTCTCCTGCCTGAGTCGGAGACGATGACGAACGGATGGGGTCGCGCGTGCTCGGTCGTACCCGCCGAGTCCGCGGTGACGAGACGCCGGAGACACACACTTTGACGCAGACCGGTTCCGCCGCGGCCGCCCCGACGCCCGCGACCCCCACGACCGCGAACCCGACCGCCGACGCCATCGCAGCCCCGCTCACGCGGCGGGCTCTGCGTGAGGCCGAGGGTCGCGGCACCCGGACCCCCGTCGCCCGGACGAGCGACGCGCCTGCGCGCACCGCCCGCCCGGCCCAGCGCACCACCTCCGGCGTGCGCCGCACCGGTGCGACCACGCCGCTCGGCGTCGAGCGCACCGCGTCGACGACGGCCACCTCCTCCTCGCGCAAGCGCAGGTTCATGGCCCCCGTGGTCCTCGCGGTCGCCGCCGGCATGTTCGGCACGATGGCCGTCCCGGCGGCGTTCGCGAGCACGCAGGCGACCGGTGCGTCCGACGCCGCCACCGCCGAGCAGGCCGTCCGCGCCGACCAGAGCCAGCAGTTCGACGTCTCCGCCGCCGCCGGCACGGCCGACACCTCCCGTGACGGCTACGGCGCGACCTCGACGGCCACGCTCGACGCCGCGAAGCACAGCGCCGAGGTCGAGGCCGCCCGTGCCGCCGCCGCGGCCCAGTACGCCTCGTACCAGGGCAAGACGGCGCAGCAGTACCTCGCCGCCGCGAAGACCACCGGCACGGCCGCGACCGCCGGCACGACAGCATCCACCGCCACGGCGGTCGCCCCGAACACCCCGTTCTCGCTGCCCGCCGTGGTCGCGACGGCCAAGCAGTACATCGGCACCCCGTACGTCTTCGGCGGAGCGACCCCGGCCGGGTTCGACTGCTCGGGCTTCGTCATGTTCGTGTACGCCCAGTACGGCATCAACCTGGCGCACTCCGTGCCGCTGCAGGACCACGCCGGCACGACCATCCCCGAGTCCCAGGCCCAGCCGGGTGACGTCGTCATCTTCAACAGCGAAGCGCACGACGGCTTCTACATGGGCAACGGCATGATCATGGACGCCCCGAAGCCGGGCGGCTCCATCTCGATCCGCCCGATCTGGACGAGCGACTACCACATCGTCCGGTTCGGCGGCTGACCCGCTGACGACCTCCTCGGTCGACGCGTTGCCGTCGACCATGTGAACACCGTCCGAACCGGCCCCGCACCCCTCGTGCGGGGCCGGTTTCTGGGTTAGCCTTCCCGCATCGGTTCGACTCGACCCGAACGGGAGCTCCCATGTCGATGTTCCGCACGACCCGCACCACGGGTCGGCGCGCGCCCGTCGACATACGGACGACCACAGCCTGCACGCCTCGGCGCGCGCGCGACTGACCAGAGCACCGCCCTGACGGGTGGTGCTCTTCGTGCAAGCGGACCTCCCCGCCCGGCGGAGCGGCCCGGCCGGACCCACCCGGGGCACCGGAGGCAGTGATCACCCGTCCGACGCCGACCGGCCCGGTGCCCGCACCGCCTGGAAGCCGTCCAGGCACGTCGGAAGGGAACCCATGCGCACTCTCGTCCTCAACGCCGGTTACGAGCCCCTCGCGGTGATCTCGTTCCGACGCGCCCTGGTCCTCGTCATGAACCAGAAGGCCTCCGTCGTCGCCGCCGACACCCTGCACCCCGTCACGGGCGCGGCCGTCAGCTACGACCGTCCCTCCGTGATCATCCTGACCCGGTACGTGCGCATCCCGCAGTCCCGGCTGATCCCGGTCTCCCGTCGCGGTGTGCTCCGCCGCGACGCCAACCGGTGCGCGTACTGCGGGCGGGCCGCCACCACCATCGACCACGTGCAGCCGAAGTCGCGTGGCGGCCGGGACTCGTGGGAGAACCTCGTCGCGTGTTGCCTCGCGTGCAACAACGTGAAGGGCGACCGCACCCCGCGGGAGATGGGTTGGGCGCTGCGTTTCCCGCCGAAGGCCCCGCACGGGTCGGCGTGGGTGGTGCGCGGCATCGAGCGTCCGCAGCCGGACTGGGACGAGTACCTCGTCGCGGCCTGAGGCGGGTGCGCCGCGCCGACTGGGAGGCCCGTGGCGACCCCGCCCGGAGCCTCCCGACCGGCATCGCCGGGTCGTCAGCGCGTCGACGACGGGCGGGTCGCCAGGGGCGCCAGCCACGTCGTCAGCAGGACGGCGGTGACCGCGCCCGTCGTCACGATCGCGGCGAGCACCACGATCTGGAACCGTCCCGCCTCGAGCGGTGAGACCCCGCCGAACACGGCACCGACGAAGGCACCCGGCAGGGTCACCAGCCCGGTGGTCTTCGTCTGGTCGACCGTCGGGACGAGCGCGGCGCTCACCGCGCGGCGGACGAGGTCAGTCGTCGCCCGCCGTCGGGTCGCGCCGAGGGCGAGCCAGCCCTCGACCTCCTCCCACCGGTCGTCCGCGAGTTCGTGGAACCGGCGGCCGGCGGTGCTCGCGATCGTCATCGCGTTGCCGACCACGATGCCGCCGACGGCCAGGGCGTAGCGCGGCGAGAACGCGATCGCGCGGGTGGCGAAGACGACCACGCCGCTGACGAGGATGCCCGCGGCCATCGACACCGCCACCGGCAGGACCACCCGCCGGACGTCACCGAGGCGGCGGGCCGCGGTCAGCGCGGCCACCGTGCCCATCACGAGCAGGGCCGCCGCGATGAGCAGCGGCGAGCGGATGATGCCGGTGAGCACCAGGCTGATCGCCGCCAGCTGCAGGACCCCGCGGAGGATCGCCAGTGCCGGGGCCCACGGTGCCGCGGCGCGTGCGACGAGGAGGACGCTCGTCGCGACCGCGAGCAGGACGGTGACGCCGAGCAGCGTGTGGGTGACCTCGGAGCCGGTCATGGTCAGGACGCCCGCGCTACTCGACGTCGGTGGACCAGTGCGTGCCGAGCAGCAGCGCCGGGCTCGCCTCCCGGTCGCGGTCGGCAGAGGCCGTCGCGGCGGACGGGGGAGGCGCGGCATCGGTCACCCCGTCATTCTCGCCCTGCTCGCGCCGCGGTGCGGACGGGAGGCCCGTGGCGGCGCCGTCCCGGCCTCCCGTCCGGTCACGCCGGCGTCCCGAGCCGGTAGCCGACGCCGCGGACGGTCGCGACGACGTCCCGGTCGGTCTTGCGGCGGAGGTAGTGCACGTAGGTGTCGACGGTGCCGAGTTGCTCCCCGCGGTCGAACACGGCGGTGAGCAGGTGCTGACGGGTGAACGTCCGGGCCGGGTCGCTCGCGAGGAGCCGGAGCAGCGCGGACTCCTTCTCGGTGAGGAGCACCCGACCGGCGTACGGCGAGGAGATGCTGTTGTCGTCGGGGTAGAAGGCCCAGCTGCCGATCTCCACGAGTGCCCCGCTGCCGGAGTAGTCCCGCGTGAGCGCCCGGAGGCGGGCCTCGAGCTCGTCGAGGTCGAACGGCTTGACGAGGTAGTCGTTCGCTCCGGCGTCGAGGCCGGAGACGCGGTCGCGGACCTCCCCGAGGGCGGTCAGCATGAGCACCGGCGTGCTGATCCGACGGGCGCGGAGGGTGGCGACGACCTCGGTGCCCTCGAGGTCCGGCAGTCGACGGTCGATCACCATGACGTCGAAGTACCGCTCGGCCGCGAGCCGGAGGGCGGTGGCGCCGTCGGTCGCGAGGGTGACGTCCCAGGTCGCGCCGAGGACGTCGGCGACGAGCGGTCCGAGGCGTGGGTCGTCCTCGACGAGCAGGAGCTCACGGGTCATCGGGGGTCCTCCGCCGTCGGGAGGCGCAGCGCGAAGTCGGTGCCGGACGGACCCGTGTCCGCGACGGTCACCGAACCGCCGGCCCGGACCACGACCTCCCGGACGAGCGCCAGGCCGATGCCGTACCCGGTGCGGGTGCCTGCCCGTCCGGGGCGGACGGTCGGGGTGCCGTGTGCGAAGCGGTCGAAGACCCGCTCCGGGTCGATGCCGGTGATGCCGGGTCCGTCGTCGAGCACGTGCACCACGACGTCGTCACCCGCGCGGTCGACGGTCACCCGGACCGTGCCTCCCGGCCGGGCGTGGCCGAGGGCGTTGTCGACGAGTGCGACCAGGCAGCGGCGGAGGTGGGTCGCCGGCATCGCGATCGTCGCCGCGGCCGGTTCCACGTCGAGCCGGACGTCGTGCTCGGCGGCGAGGACCGCGAGGTCCCGGCGGACCGTGTCCAGCTCGGACACCAGGTCGGCGACCGCCGTCGGGTCGTGACGACCGGCCGCGACCTCGAGCAGGTCCTCGGTGATCGCGATGAGCACGCGGGAGTCGTCGCCGAGCGCATCGACGACCGGGCGGCGGGGGTCGGCGGTGGGTGTCAGCCGGGCGAGTTGTTGGACGCGGGCGTGCAGCACGGCGAGCGGGGTCCGGAGCTCGTGGCTCGCGTCGGCGACGAACGTGCGCTGCACCCGCGCCGCCTCGGCGAGTGGTCGGACGGCCCGGCGGGCGATCGCCCACGAGGCGAACCCCGCGAGGACGACCGCGAAGCCGCCGACGCCGAGCACCGCGACGCCGAGGTCGAGCGTGTCGAGGGTGATGTGGACGTCCGCCGGGCCGGACGGTTCGTGCTGCTGCTCGGGCGTGAGCTGCCACAGCACGTAGACCACGACGAGGGCGATGACCGAGACGACGAGCGCCGCGGAGACGAGGGCCACGCGGAGGCCGATGTCGGCGACCGACCGGCGGAGGGCTGCCTGGTCGGGGTCGTCGTCCGCTCCGGGCGGCGTCGACCACCGAGCCACGGCGTCGACGAGCGCGGACCACCTGGTCACGGTCGACCCCCTCTCCCAACGGGACGCCGGAGCACGAGGGGGGAGCGCTCCGACGTCACCGCGTCGGCACCGATCCTGCCGCACACGCGGCCGGACCGGCACGTCGATCCTCCGGTCCGCGCTCCCAGGAACGACTGAGGATCGGACGGACTCCTCTCTTGGCGGCGTCTGGGAGCGTCCTCCCTACCGTCGGAGGATGGCCACCACCCGCCCCACCGTGTCCGGAGCCCGCCCGTGACCGCCGCCCTCCCGCTCGCCGTCCACCTCCCGGACGCCGCGTCGACGCTGCACGCCTTCGGGCCGTACGTCCTGGTGGGCATCGCGGTGCTCGTGTTCATCGAGTCCGGCGTGCTGTTCCCGTTCCTCCCCGGCGACTCGCTGCTCGTCACCGCGGCGATCACGAGCGGCGCCCTCGGGATCGAGCCGTGGCAGGTCGCCGTCGTCGGCTCCCTCGCCGCCGTCGCCGGTGACCAGGTGGGCTACCTGCTCGGGAAGCGCTACGGGCGCCGGATGTTCCGCGACCGCGCTCGGGTGCTCACGCCGGCGCGGCTCGACGAGGCGGAGGCCTTCTTCCGGCGGTGGGGTGGCCTGTCCCTCGTCCTCGGTCGCTTCGTCCCGGTCGTGCGGACGTTCGTCCCGCTCGCTGCCGGTGCCGCCCGGATGCCGCACCGGCGGTTCACGGCGTGGAACGTCGTCGGCGCCGTGTCGTGGGCGGTCGGGCTCACGGTCGTCGGGGTGCTCCTGGGCGGGGTCCCTCTCGTCGCGCACAACATCGACGCGCTCATGGTCGTGATCGTCCTCGTCTCGGTCCTGCCGGTCGTCGTCGGTGCGCTCCGGTCGCGCCGCGCACGTCGGGCAGCGCGGTGACCCTGCCGATGGCGACCGGGCCTCGGGAGGTCCGGGAGGCCCGCGTCCCCGACCCCACGCCTTCGTTCTGGGTGCTCAAGGTCCTGACGACCGGCACCGGCGAGGCGCTGTCCGACTTCCTCGTCACGCGGTTCGACCCCGCGCCGACCGTCGTCGTCAGCGTGCTGCTGTTCGCGGTCGTCCTCGGCGTGCAGCTCCGTGCCCGCCGGTACGTGCCGTGGCTGTACTGGACGACCGTGGCGATGGTCGGCGTCGTCGGGACGATGGTCGCCGACGTGGCGCACGTCGCCCTCGGCGTGCCGTACGCGGTGTCGTCGGCCGTGTTCCTCGTCGCGCTCGTCGTGGTCTTCGTCGCGTGGCGGCGCAGGACCGGCACCCTCGACGTGCACGCCGTGACGAGCACCCGCCGACAGTCCTTCTACTGGGCCGCCGTCATCGCCGCCTTCGCGCTCGGCACGGCGGCCGGGGACCTCGTCGCGTCCGCGGCGCACCTCGGGTACCTCGGCGCGGCCGTCCTCTTCGTCGTGGCGGTCGTGGTCGTCGTAATACTGCGGGCCGGCGGCATCACCGGGCCGGTCGTGGCCTTCTGGACGGTCTACGTGCTCACCCGGCCGGTCGGTGCCTCGGTCGCAGACTGGCTGGCGGTCAGCCCGCGCCACGGCGGACTCGGACTCGGGACGGGCCTCGTGAGTGCAACCGGCGTCATCGCGATCGTCGTCGGTGTCGCGATGACGACGCAGGCCCGTCGCCACGACGCCCCGTCGCATGAGCGCTTCCTGGGACCGGGCGCACGACCATGAGGGTGACCGACCACCTCCGGAGGGAACGACCATGGACTGGCAACTCGGCGGCATCCCGCTCCACCCGCTCTTCGTCCACCTGACGACCGTCGCCGTGCCGGTCGCGGCACTCGCCGCGATCGCGGTCGCCGTCTGGCCGCCCGCCCGCCGCTGGCTCGCCGTCGGTTCGCCGGTCATCGGCCTCGTCGCCCTGGTGTCCGTGCCGCTCGCGACGCAGTCCGGGGAGTGGCTCGAGGCCCGGACGAAGGAGACCGCCGCGCTCGAACGCCACACCGAACTCGCCGACGGTCTGCTCCCGTGGACGGTCGCCCTGTTCGCGCTCATGCTCGCGTGGGAGGCCTGGCACCGGTTCGGGGTGGCCGCGGTCGGCAGCGTCGCCGTGCGGCGGACCGTCGGCGTCGTCGTCCCGGTCCTCCTGCTGGTCGCCGCCGTCGGGACGGCGGTCGACGTCGTCCTCATCGGGCACGCGGGA
The DNA here is from genome assembly GCA_029959645.1 of Microbacteriaceae bacterium PS02332. Lineage (GTDB taxonomy): Bacteria > Actinomycetota > Actinomycetes > Actinomycetales > Microbacteriaceae > Curtobacterium. The sequence goes on from JASCOJ010000024.1 coordinate 15,351, forward strand.
GCGGTGTCGGTCTGGGCCGACTGAACGACGGACGGGAGGCCCTCGGCGCGATCGCCACGGGCCCCCGTCCGTCATCGGTCCCGTCGTGCGGGCCTGCGGTCAGGGCAGGTAGTACGTCGGGTTCGGCAGCTTGACGCTCCGGTCGGCGGAGCCGCCGATGAGGTCGCTGTACTGGTCACCGAAGTTCGCGACCACGTCGTAGCCGCCACCGCTCGGCGACTCGATGTGCGCGCGGGTCTGTGACTTGTACTCCACGGTGCTGCACTTGGCGGTGGCGCAGTGCACGTACGACGGCTGCTGCGAGGTCCCGGTGCCGGTCCACTTCGTGTAGTAGGTGCGGTTGCCGTCCTGCTCCGCCGCGAACTGCGGGAAGCCCACCTTCTTCAGGTTGTCGATGGTCGCCGCCTGCTGGGCCTCGTTCCGTCCGGTGAGGCCGATGACCGTGCACCCGTAGCGCTGGGCGACGGAGACCAGGTTCGTCATCGACGGGGTGGCCGGGAAGCGCTCGTCCTGCACCCACGCGTCCTGCTCGGTCGGGTCGAACACGAAGTGCATGTCCGCGACCTCCATGTCGTACGTCCACAGCGTGGTGTCGTCGGCGTCGAGGACGACGGCCGGGTTGCGGTGCCGGCGGTCGGCGATCGCGCACTGGGCCGCGACGATCGGGATCTGCCGGGCGACGACCGAGCGCATCTCGCGGATGTACGGGCTGTCCGACTTGTCCGCGATGCCGGTGCCGGGGTCGCCGTAGTAGGTGGCGATCGTCGACTTCACCGAGTCGATGTTCGGGATGCCCTCGCCGCCCTGCGTGAGCCCGGACGAGCCGTCGGCTGCCATGCGGAACGTCGAGCGCGGTGCGAGCTGCGGCTCACGAACGCCCGGGAGGTCCGCCGAGGGGAGGTAGTACGTCGGGTTCGGCAGCTTGAGGGTGCGGTCGGCGAACCCGCCCTGCAGGTCGGACCACTGGTCGCCCACGTTGAGGGCGATGTCGTAGCCGAGGTCCTGCTCGATGTGCTTGCGCGTGAGGGCCTTGAACTCGACGGTGGTGCACTTCGCCGCCGCGCACGTGACGTACCCGGGCTGCTGCGAGGCGCCCTTGCCGGTCCACTTCGTGAAGAAGCGGTCCGAGGTGAAGCCCGAGTAGCCGACCTTCGCCAGGTTGGCGAGCGTCGCCGCCTTCTGGTCGTCGTTCCGGCCGGTCAGCCCGAACACCGTGAACCCGATCTTCCGCGCCGCGTCCACGAAGCCGACCATCGACGGGGTCGCGGGGAAGCGCTGGCCCTGCACCCAGACGTCCTGCTCGGCCGGGTCGAACACGAAGTGCATGTCCGCGACCTCCATGTCGTACGTCTCGAGCGTGGTGTCGTCGGCGTCGAAGACGATCGCCGGCTTCTCCCCGCGGCGCACGGCACGGTCGTAGGTCTGTTGGAGGGTGCTCGTCTGCTCCGCGATGACCGAGCGCATCTCGCGGATGTACGGGCTATCCGTCTTGTCCGCGATGCCGGTGCCCGGGTCGCCGTAGTACGCCGCGATGGTCTTCTTCACGGAGTCGATGTTCGGGATGCCCTCGCCGCCCTGCGTCTTCCCGGAGGAGCCGTCCGGCGCCATCGTGAAGGCCGTCCGCGGGGTGAGGTGGCGGTCGGCGAGGCCGGACGTCGTGCTGCCGCCGGTCGTGACGTTCGTGGTCGCCGCAGGGGCAGCGGGGGTGGTGACGGGAGCGGCGCTCGCCGCGGTGCCGCTGAGCAGGGCACCGGCGAGTGCGGCCGCGGTGACGGCGGCGACGACCGCGGTCCGGCGCGCAGGGGAGGGGAGGGTCATGCGGGTCCTTCGGTCCGGTCTGCCCCCGACCGGGGGTCGTGAGGAACGCTAGCTGGGAGCGTGCCCAGAGTCCAGGTTCTGTTGCAGTCCGCACCACCGGAGCGCGTTCCCCGGCTCCCGCTAGAGTGGTCGCGCCGGCCTCTGTAGCTCAATGGAAGAGCAGTTCCGTCCTAAGGAAAGGGTTGGGGGTTCGAGTCCCTCCAGGGGCACCAGCCGTCACGCCGCCGACTGGCGACGGACCTGCCAGCGCGCCCAGCCCTCGAGCTGCGCCTTCGCGTTCTCGAGACTCGAGTGCTCACCGGTCACCCCGCCGGCGCCCGGCGCGATGCTGTACTCCGACCACGAGTACCTGCTGTGCCGGATCCTCCCGATCGGGACGCCGTGCGACCGGCCCTCCCACGTGGAGCGGTCGATCACCGTCCAGGAGACCAGCTCGTCGTCGAGCGGTGCGGGGGCGGTGCTGCTGCTGGTGCTGGTGGGGTGATGCACGGGGACTCCGTCGGGGCTGCGGACGATGAGATCGTTCCGGCGGCCGGGGATCAGGGTCACCTGACGGCAACGGTAGGCGTGTCCGCCTGGGTGCCCGGCCGTAGAGTGCACCATGACCGAAACCGCACCGACGCCCGCTCTGCTCCGCCTCGGGGTCGTCGCCACCTCGCGGAAGGTCGACGAACACCGCCTGCCGATCCACCCCGCCCACGTCGAGCGCATCGACGCCGACCTGCGGGCCGCCATGGTCCTGGAACGCGGCTACGGCCTCCGCTTCGGGGTCCCGGACGAGCAGCTCGAGCCGCTCGTCGGCGCGATGGCCGACCGGGACGAGGTCATCGCCACCACCGACGTCGTGCTGCTCCCGAAGCCGCAGGTCGAGGACCTCGCCGGACTCCGCGACGGCCAGGTGCTGTGGGGGTGGCCGCACTGCGTGCAGGACCAGGAGCTCACGCAGGTCGCCGTCGACAAGGACCTGACGTTGATCGCGTGGGAGGCGATGAACCACTGGCAGGCGGACGGCGGCTTCGGCCTGCACGTGTTCCACAAGAACAACGAGCTGGCCGGGTACTGCTCGGTGCTGCACGCCATGCAGCTCTGCGGCTCGACCGGTGACTACGGACGGCGGCTCACCGCGGTCGTGATCGGGTTCGGCGCCACCGCACGCGGTGCCGTCACCGCCCTGAACGCGCACGGCGTGCACGACGTCCGGGTGCTCACGAACCGCGGGACCGCCGCGGTCAGCTCACCGATCCCGTCGGTGGACATCGTGCAGTTCGAGCACGACGACCGCGCGCCCTTCGCGAGCACGGTGAACACCCCGGACGGACCGGTGCCGCTGGCGCCGTACCTCGCGGACAACGACATCGTCGTCAACTGCACGCTGCAGGACCCGAACGCGCCCCTCACCTACCTCCGCACCGAGGACCTGGACGCGTTCCGACCCGGCAGCCTGATCGTGGACGTCTCCATCGACCCCGGCATGGGGTTCAGCTGGGCGCACGCGACGACCTTCGCGGAGCCGCTCGTGACGGTGGGCGCCGGGACGAACTACTACGCGGTCGACCACAGCCCGTCGCTGCTGTGGAACTCCGCGACCTGGGAGATCAGCGAGGCACTGCTGCCGTTCCTCCGGACCGTGATGGCCGGCCCGGGGTTCTGGGCCGCGTCCGAGACGGTGCGACGGGCGATCGAGATCGAGGGGGGCCGGATCCGGAACGACGCGATCCTGACGTTCCAGGGGCGGTCGGCCGAGTACCCCTACCCCGTGATCGCCTGACGGACGACCGGTCGACGGCGATCTGCCGAGCGGAAGCGCCCCGTCCGCGTGATACTGGAACGGTGCGAGAACTCCGAGCGGCCATCGCCGCGGACCTCAACGTCCAGTCGACCATCGACCCCGAGCAGGAGGTCACCCGGCGGGTGGGCTTCCTGCGCGACTACCTGCTGACCACCGGCGCGAAGGGCTACGTCCTCGCGGTCAGCGGCGGGCAGGACTCCACGCTCGCCGGGCGGCTCACGCAGCTCGCCGTCGAGTCGCTCCGCGCGGAGGGGCACGCGGCCGACTTCGTCACCGTGCGCATGCCGTACCGGGTGCAGGCCGACGAGGACGACGCGCAGCTCGCCCTGCAGTTCATCGCGGCCGACCCGGGCATCGTCGTGAACATCGAGCACGGCGTCGACGGCGTGGTGCAGGACACCGCGGACGCCGGCGTCCCGCTGAGCGACTTCGTCAAGGGCAACGTCAAGGCACGCATGCGGATGGTCGCCCAGTACGCGGTCGCCGGCCAGCGCGGGTACCTCGTCGTCGGCACGGACCACGCGGCCGAGGCCGTCACCGGCTTCTTCACGAAGTACGGCGACGGTGGCGTCGACCTGACGCCGCTCACCGGCCTCACCAAGACGCAGGGCCGCCAGGTGCTCGAGCACCTCGGTGCGCCGGCCCGCCTGTACGAGAAGGCCCCGACCGCGGACCTGCTCGACGAGCTCCCCGGCCAGACCGACGAGGCGAACCTCGGGCTCACGTACGCCGAGATCGACGCGTACCTGCAGGGCCACGACGTCCCGGTGGAGGTCGCCGAGGCGATCGAGACCCGGTACCGCGCGACCGAGCACAAGCGACAGGTCCCGGCGACGCCGTTCGACACCTGGTGGCACGTGTAGTGCGGACGGTACGCACAGCGCGCTGACGGACAGGAGGCCCGGATCACGTCCGTCGTGGTCCGGGCCTCCTGTGCGTCGTCGCGTCCCTGACGCTCACGCTGCCCGGACGACCCCGCGGGTGGGCCGCCGCGGAGGCCGATCAGACCGAGCCGGAGTCCTCGTCGCGGTCGACGCGCTCGGATCCGGCTGCGTCGTGCTGGACCGGTCCGTGTCCCTGCTCCCGCTCCGCGGCGAGCCGCTCCTGCCACAGCACACTGCGCGCGGCGCCCTCGAGCACGGCATCGACGGGGGCGCCGGTCTGGGCCGCCAAGGCGCCGCTGAGGCCCGCGGTGAGGGTGCCGCCGGCCTGGGCGAGGCGTTCGACCACCTCTTCCTGACGGGGCGTGAGGGGTTCGTCGACGAGCTCGTCGATGGTGTCGCGGATGTTCGCCTCGCTCGCATCGAGCGCCGACTCGTCCCCGGACTGCAGCGCGGCGGCCTCGCCGACCACCACGAGTCCGAGTCGGGCGGCGTCCTCTTCCGGACGACGGTCGTCGTTCACCTGATCCATGTCGCGAACCGTACGCGCCGCGGCGTCCGACCACCTGAGTCTGCGGGGTACCGGGACACACGGGAGGCCCGGTACCAGCTGGTACCGGGCCTCCCGTCTGCTTCCGGTCACGCCGCCGGAACGACGCGGAACGACCGTTCCGGCCGACCGCAACGGAACAGGGTCAGCGCGAGGTGCGACGACCGCTGACGCGGGTGTAGATGAACAGCACGATGACGGCACCGATGATCGAGCCGATGATGCCGGCCGGCTGGAAGAAGCCGTCCATCGGGTCGTGCTGGAAGATCAGGAAGCCGAGGAAGCCCCCGACGAACGAGCCGATGATGCCCAGCACGATCGTCATGAGGATCGACATGTTCTGCTTGCCGGGGATGATCAGACGGGCGAGCGCACCGGCGATGAGCCCGATGATGATCAAGCTGATGATGAGACCGATCACGGTGTCCTCCTTGTTCTGCGGCCGGTCCGGGCAGCACGGAGTGTGCTGACCAGGGCCGAGGTCACAGTGAACTCGTCGGACGCTCGGTGTGCTCCCAGGATCAGCGCCGGACCGGCGCACAGGGGCCGGTCAGCACCGCCGTCGGTCAGGGCTCGTCAGAGCACGCCGGCGGTCTGCAGTGCCGCCTGGAGATCGACGTCCGAGGGTTCGACGAACACGGCACCGTCGGGCAGGACGACGACCGGGATGTTCTTCCGACCGCTGACCGCCTCGGCGCGGGCGGCGGCGGTGAGGTCGGCCTCGACGTCCACGTACTCGTACGCGACGTCGAGTCGGTCGAGCAGGGCCTTCGACCGTCGGCAGTCGCGGCACCAGTCCGCGCCGTACATGGTCACCGTTGCAGGGGTCGTGTCACTCATGTCGAGATGTACGTCTGGCGCACCTCCGGCATTCCCGCGCGGTCGGGCGAGCACGATGGGCCCATGACGACCGCGACCGAGACCGCCGCCCTGCCCGGCGACCACCCGCACCACCGGCACGGCTGGTGGTGGAAGACCCTGATCGCCGGGTTCCTGCTCTGGGCGGTGACGATCGTGGTCACGGTGGTGACGTTGAACACCAACCTGGTGCCGACGATCATCCTGCTCGGCAGCTTCCTCGTGCCGTTCACCGTGGTGCTCTTCGTCATCGAGCGCGTCACCGGCACGGTCAGCACGATGCAGCTCATCACGGCGTTCTTCGTCGGCGGGATCCTCGGCGTGCTCGGGGCGTCGCTGCTCGAGTCCGACCTGCGCCCCGGGCCGGCTCTCTACCTGCTCGTCGGGTTCGCCGAGGAGCTCGTCAAGGGCGTGTTGCTCCTCGTCGTCGGGTGGCGCGTCCGGCCGAAGACCGCCCGGCAGGGCGCGCTGCTCGGGGCGACCGTCGGCGCGGGCTTCGCGGCGTTCGAGTCGGCCGGGTACGCGTTCAACGCGGCGATCACGACGCGCGGCATCGACCTGGCCTCACTGCTGCAGACCGAGGTGGCCCGAGCCGTCCTGTCCCCGGTGGCGCACGTGTTGTGGACGGCGATCCTCGGTTCGGTGCTGTTCGGCATCGCGCACGGGCGACCCCGCTTCCGGTGGTCCTGGTGGGTCCTCGTGACGTACGTCGTCGTCTCGGTGCTGCACGGGCTGTGGGACTCGACCTCGACCATCTCGACGCTGCTCGCGTTCGTGTTCACCGGGACGCCGTTCTCGGCCGCGCAGGGCGGTGCCGTCCCCGCCGGGGTGGCCGACGTCGTCACGACGCTCTACGTCCTCGGGCTCGCGGTGGTGTCGGTGATCGGCGTCGCCGTCCTGATCGGGGTGCTCCTGCACTTCCGCCGCCAGACCCGGCGGCTCGAGGCGGCCGCGGCGTCCGCAGCGGTGTGGGGCACCTGGGGCCAGCCCGCGATGTCCGACGGCACGCCGACCTGGCACGGCACCCCGCCCCCGCACGTGCTCTGACGGCCGCCGCCAGACCCGCGTTGTACAGGTGCCGTGCCTGCGGCCCGGCACCTGTACGGCTCAGCGGCTGGCCATCGCGATGCAGCTGGTGACCACGCCGGACGGGAAGCCGATGGTTGCCCCGATGCAAACGGCGCAGGCCGTGCCGGCCGTGGCGACACACGCCGCGCCGCACACTCCCGCGAGGATTGCGAGAGCCCACGCATTGACGTTCTGCTTGCTCAAGCAGTCGTTCAACTTGGCCCAGAATCCCTTGGAGGCCCGCTCCGCGGCGGTGAGGGCCGCGTCTGCGCGGTCTTTCGAGATGGCGTTCGAGTAGCGGAGCTCGTGGTCCTGCCACACATCGAGGCTTCCACCACCGGCGCCGTCTGCCCTGAACGCGTACTCGACGGTGGTGGTCCTGCGCCCGTCGCGGTCGAAGAAGACAGCGCGATTGGAGATTGGTTCCAACCCAGAACCCCGCAGACCTTCGCGAACGATCAAACCGTCGCCGTTCTCGAGGACCACGACGTCGCTCCTGTCGACGACGCCGCCACTCATGGTCTGCGCGTCCTCCTCTGCCGCTGCCCGGACCGCCTCGGTGCGGGCGGAGGGAGTCGCCTGAAGAGGCGCCTCGGCGGTCATCGAATCCCGGAACGCAATCAGCTGCCCAGCCTGCTGCTCGATCTGTGCTGCTTCAGCGCTCGTCGGCACCAACGCTCAGGTCACGAGCGCGACGGCGACGATGATGGCAGTGGCTGCGGAGCGGGAACGAGCGGGGACGTTCGGCAAGGTGTGTTTCATCGTTTCTGGATGAGGGAGATCATGATGCCGCCGCCGGCGACCGCGGTCACGAGCGCGGCGAGCCACCCGACCAGAGCTTGCCCGGTCATCGCGCCGAGGACGGCGAGAGGTCCCGTGGAGAGCAACAGGGCACCCCCCACCGCCCGCCGGTGGTCATCAGTCCTCATCGGTTCCTCCTTCGCGACCACGATGCACACCGAACCGGTGATGTGTCAAACATCAGGAATACGCGACGCGTGTCAGCAGGACAGCGCGGGACGGCTGCCGCCCTACGATGGCGGCATGCCGACGCGAGCCGACCCCGCGACGCTCGGCTGGGCCTCCGCCGCGGTCCGGCACGTCGCGCGCGTCACGAACATGCTCGTGGCCGCGCGCACGTTCCGGGTCGTCGGGGGCGACCCGCGCGAGGTCGCCGCGCTGACCGAGCTGCTGACCGGACTCGGCGCGCGGTCGGCAGCGGCCGACGCCGACGCCGATCAGCTGTGGTGCCTGGGCGACCCCGAGGCGAGCACGGCCGCGGTCGAGGAGGCAGCAGCCGGTCGGCCGCGCGGCCACACCCTGCTCGTCGTCGACGCCGGCCGCCACGTCCCCGCCGTCGACGAGGACGCCTTCGGCCCGACGACCGTGGCCCGGCCCGGCGTGCTCGGCGTGCCGATGACGTCCGACGACGTGTTCCTCGTCTCGACCGGCCGGGAGCCCGAGGACGACCCCGCCGCCGAGACCCGGATCCGCTGGGCCCGCCGGTCGATGCCGGTGTCCCGCGCCGTCGCGGCCGAGCTCCGCGCGGGCGGCCTGCTCCGCGGCACCCGCATCGGCGTCAGCCTGTTCCTCGAACCGAAGACCGCGGTGCTGTCCCTGCTCCTGCAGGACGCCGGCGCCGAGGTCATCGTGTACGCCCACGCCGACGAGACCGACGACGCCGTCGCCGCGGTCCTCCGGCGGGCGGGCATCCCCGTGTACGCCGACAGTGCCGCCACCGTCGCGGAGCAGCGCACACTCGCGCTCGCGATGCTCGACGCCCGACCGCACGTGCTCATCGACGACGGGTCCCACGTGATCCGGCTCGTGCACCAGGAGCGCCCCGACCTGCTGCCGACGATGCTCGGCGCGGCCGAGGAGACCACGAGCGGCCTCCGCCCCCTCCGGGTGATGGCGGAACGCGGCGAGCTCGGCATCCCCGTCGTCGCCGTGAACGACGCCCGCACGAAGACGTTCTTCGACAACCGCCACGGCACCGGCCAGTCCACGGTCTTCGCGACGCTCGACCTGGTGGACGGCTTCCGGTCCCCGCTGGTCGGAGGCACGGCGGTCGTCGCCGGCTACGGGCACGTCGGCGAGGGGGCCGCCCTGGTGCTGCGCGCGCTCGGCTTCCGCGTCACGGTCGCGGAGACCGACCCCGTCCGTGCCCTCCAGGCGTTGTTCGCCGGGTACGCGGTCCTGCCGCTCGGCGACGCCGTCCGCGAGGCCGACCTCGTGATGAGCGCGACCGGGGTGCGGGACACGATCAGCGTCGACGTGCTCCGGGCCTGCGCACCGGGTGCCGTGGTCGCGGTCGCCGGCGGGGTCGCGGACGAGGTCGCCCTGGAGGCCGCACTCGCCGCCGGCGCGACCCTCACCGTGGTGGGACGGAAGGCCGAGCGCCTGGTCTTCCCGGACAGCGACGCCGGACCGGTCGTGCTCGACCGGGGCGGGTGCATCAACATCACCGCGGCGGAGGGCAACCCGGTCGAGGTCATGGACCTGTCCTTCGCCGCACAGCTCGGGGCCGTCCGGATGCTCGTCGAGCGCGGTGACGAACTCGACCGGGCCGTCGTGCCGATCGACCCCGCGGTGGACGCGGCGACCGCACGCCTGGCGCTCGCCGCGTTCGGCGCTGCCGTCGCCCCGGTCCCCGAGGTCGCGGCCCAGCCGGTCGACCGGCACCCCGACGTCCGCACCACACGGTTCGGCGACCCGACGTGACCGGGGTGCGCAGGGCCTCCCGTCCGACCACCGACCGGGCGGTCCCCGCGACGACCGTGCACGCCGCGCGGATCGTGGTGCCGATGACCGCGCCCCCGATCGCCGACGGTGCGGTCGCCGTCCGGGACGGCCGGATCCTGCACGTCGGCGAGCGGACGTGGGTCGTCGACCAGCTCGACGGCAGCCCGTTCACCGAGCGCCGTTGGCGCGGCGCGCTGCTGCCGGGGCTCGTCAACGCGCACACGCACCTCCAGTACACCGGCATGGCCAGTGTCGGCCGCGGGCAGTACGCGGGCTTCGAGGACTGGGCCGCGGCGTTCAACGAGGAGTACGCCGAGCCGCACGACTGGCGGGCTGAGGCGGCCGAGGGTGCCGAGCAGTCCCTGCGCGCGGGGGTGACGAGCGTCGCCGACGTCGTGACGGACCTCGCGGCCGTGACGGCGCTCGCCGACGCCGGACTCGGCGGCATCGCCTACTGGGAGGTGATGGACTGGGAGAACGCGGCCTGGCAGGAGCACGGCCGCGCGCAGGTCCTCGACGAACTCGAGCATGTGCCGACGACGCCCGGGGCCGGACTCTCCCCGCATGCGCCGTACTCACTCGACGTCGCCCCGCTCCTCGAACTCCCGGACATCGTGCGGCAGCGCGGGCTCCGTCTCCACCTGCACCTCGGTGAGGCCGCCTTCGAGGGGGAGCGGACCGCGCTCGAGCCGGTCGCCGGGCTCGACGGTGTCGTGGGCGTCGGGCACGGCGCCGACTGGCACCTGGCGAACGTGCCGTCCTTCCGGGCGATGCGCGCGCTCGGGTTCGGCGCGAGCGCGACCGCGTTCGTCGACCGCCTCGGCGTGCTCGGACCCGACTGCCACATCGCGCACGGCGTCTACATGACCACGGCCGACCGGGCCCTGCTCCGTGCCCGCGGCACCGCGGTCGCGCTCTGCCCGCGGTCGAACGCCGTCATCGGACTCGACCCGCCGCCCGTGGCCGACTACCTCCGCGAGGGCAGCCCGATCGCCGTCGGCACCGACTCGCTGTCGTCGTCGCCGTCCCTCGACCCGATGGCCGACGTCACCGCCCTGCACCGCATCGCCCGGGCGCAGGGGTACGGCGCCCGCGACCTCCACGAACGGCTGCTCGCGGCGGCGACCCTCGGCGGCGCGCACGCCATGGGCCTCGCGGTCGGGCCCGACCGGATCGGGCACCTCGCCGTCGGCGCCCGGGCCGACCTGGCCGTCTTCGACGTCGACGCCCGCACCGTGCCGGACGCGCTCGCCGAACTCGTCGAGGACGGGGCCGGCCGCGCGGTCGCCACCGTCGTCGACGGGCGGGTCCGGGTCGCCGACGGCGTGCTCGCCGCGTCCCTGCCCGGCGGTGGGGCGCGGGGCGCCCCCCCCGCCCCCGCCGTCGCCACGGCCGCCACCACCACCGCTCCCGAGGAGAACCGATGACCGACACCGCACCCCGTCCCGGCATGGTCGCCCGCCGCACCGTCGCCGGCGAGCTGATCGAGTGGCTCGACGTGCCGCAGCGCGCCCGGGCCCTCGGCATGGACCCGCACCCCGAGGGCGGCTGGTACGTCCGGACGTGGACCTCGCCGGCATCGGTCCCCACCGACGCCGGGGAGCGTCCGGCCGCGACGCTCATCCACTTCCTCCTGCCGCCGGGGGAGGTGTCCGCATGGCACCGGGTGACGAGCGACGAGATCTGGATGTGGCACGGGCCGGACACGGTCGAGCTCGAGCTCGGCGGCGACGGGGAGCGTCCCGAGCCGGGCGCGCGGATCACCCTCGGCCCGGACGCCGGCCGTGACCGGGTGAACGACGCCCAGGCGTTCGTGCGCGGCGGCGTCTGGCAGCGGACCCTGCCGGGCGACGGCGAGGTGCTGTTGAGCTGCCTCGTGTCCCCGGGCTTCTCGTTCGACGACTTCACGATGGCCGACTGACACGCCGGGTGGCAGTGCGGAGGGACGGGACCCGGACGGGGGCGGCGGTGGTATCCCACGTCCCGGTACACTCGGGTCCTGTCCCTGCCACCCCTGACGAAGGCCAGCTCGTGACTCGACTCCTCCGCTCGACCATCGCCGCTGCGACCACCGTCGTCGCCGCGCTCGCCCTCACCGCCTGCTCCGCGGGTGGGACCGGCGGCGGCAACGCCGACGGCACGGTGACCGACGGCAAGCTCACCATCGCCACCGGCCAGCCGGCGTACTCGCCGTGGGTCGAGGACAACAAGCCGCAGACCGGCAAGGGCTTCGAGTCCGCCGTCGCCTACGCCGTGGCGGAGGAGATGGGGTACGACAAGAGCGACGTGGTGTGGAAGCGCAGCACGTTCGACAGCGCGATCGCCCCGGGCGCGAAGGACTGGGACCTCAACGTCCAGCAGTTCTCGATCGACGCCAAGCGCAAGAAGGCCGTCGACATGTCGTCGCCGTACTACACGACGACCCAGGCGGTCGTGACGACCTCGGGGTCGAAGGCAGCCGGTGACATCTCGGTCGCCGCGCTGAAGAAGGACACGATCGGCGTCGCCACCGGGTCGACGAGCATCACCGCCGTCAAGGACGTCCTCGGCATCACCCCGCAGGTGTTCAACTCGAACGACGACGCCGTCCTCGCGCTGAAGTCGGGCCAGATCGACGCCATCGTCACCGACCTGCCCACGGCCTTCTACATGTCCGCCGCGCAGCTCGACGACGGCACGGTGTCGGCGCAGTTCCCGGCCGACGGCAAGGGCGACCAGTTCGGCTTCGTCCTGCCCAAGGGCTCGGCGCTGACGAAGAAGGTCGACACCGCGCTCGGGAAGCTCGACGACGACGGCACGCTGAGCAAGCTGCAGGCGAAGTGGCTGTCGTCCGAGACGAACACCCCGGTCCTCGGATGACCGGGGCATGACCGGTCCCGCCGGGGCCGGTACGCCCGTCGTCGCGCCCGCTCCGAGCCAGGTCGAGCGCGAACGTCAGCTGTACCGCCGGCAGCGCGGACGGCGCTCCGTCGTCGTGTCGGTCGTGTCGACGCTCGTGGTCCTGGTGATCGCGTACTTCGGCGTCGTGAACACCCCCGGCTGGGCAGCGGTCCAGCAGTCGTTCTTCGACCCGCAGGTCGCGTGGGCGACGCTGCCCGACATCCTGCTCGGCCTGTGGCTGAACGTGCGGATCCTGTTCTTCGCGAGCATCGGCGTCGCGGTCCTCGGCACGCTCCTGGCCGTCGTCCGGGGGCTGCGGAGCCCGGTGGCGTTCCCGCTCCGGATGCTCGCCACCGGGTACACCGACCTGTTCCGCGGGCTCCCGCTCATCATCGTGCTGTACCTGGTCGGTTTCGGCCTGCCCGGGCTCGGGGTCTTCCCCCGGCTGGCGCCGGAGTTCTGGGGCACCATCGCGATCGTGCTGACGTACTCGTCGTACGTCGCCGAAGTGCTCCGCGCCGGCATGGAGGCGGTCCACCCGTCCCAGCGCCTGGCCGCCCGGTCGCTCGGCCTGTCCCACGCCCAGACCCTCCGGCTCGTGGTGCTCCCGCAGGCGATCCGGAAGGTGACCCCTGCCCTGATGAACGACTTCGTGTCGATGCAGAAGGACGTCGGGCTCGTCTCGATCCTCGGCGCGGTCGACGCCGTGCGGAGCGCGCAGATCGCCCAGGCGGAGCAGACGAACTTCACGCCCTACCTGGTGGCGGGCCTGCTGTTCGTCGTGATCAGCCTCCCGCTCATCCGCGTCACCGACGCGATCGCCCGGCGCCAGCAGCGGCGCGAACAGATCGGAGGCGCGGTGTGACCGAGCAGACGGCCCCCGTCCTCGAGCTGCGCGGTCTGCGCAAGCGCTTCGGCGACACCGAGGTGCTCCGCGGCATCGACCTCGTCGTCCACAAGCACGAGGTCATCTGTGTGATCGGTGCCTCCGGTTCGGGCAAGTCGACGCTCCTGAAGACCGTCAACCTGCTCGAGGGCATCGACGACGGTCAGGTACTGCTGCAGGGCGACGACGTCTCCGATCCGCGTGTCGACGTCGACGCCACACGGGCCCGTATCGGCGTGGTGTTCCAGCAGTTCAATCTGTTCCCGCACATGCGGGTGCTCGACAACGTCACCCTGGCCTCCCGACGGGTGCACGGCGTCGGTCGTGTCGAGGCGGAGGTGACCGCTCGACGGTTGCTCGAGCGGATCGGCCTCGCCGACTTCGCCGACGCCTACCCCGACCGGCTCTCCGGCGGCCAGCAGCAGCGCGTCGCCATCGTCCGGGCGATCGCCTCCGACCCGGAACTGCTCCTGCTCGACGAGGTCACGAGCGCCCTCGACCCGCAGCTCGTCGGTGAGGTGCTCGACCTCGTGACCGAGCTGAAGCAGCAGGGCTCGACGATCCTGATGACGACGCACGAGATGCACTTCGCCCGCGGGGTCGCCGACCGCATCGTGTTCCTGCACCAGGGCGAGGTCGTCGAGCAGGGCGCTCCCGCGGCCGTCCTCGACACCCCGCAGCATCCGGCCCTCCGCGAGTTCCTCGCCCGCGTGCACGCGTAGCGGCGGCGCCCGGCGCCCCGGCGTCCCGGCGTCCCGCCGCGGAGGTCGCGCCCGCGTGCGGACATCGCGCCCTGTCGGAACGGGGCGCGATGTACGCGGCGGGGCGCAACGGCTCGACCGGCGGCGGAGCGCGGCGGCACGCGGTGGGGCATGACGGCTCGACCGCTACACGGCGAGCAGCAGCTTCCCGACGACGTCGCCGGACGCCAGACGCCGGTGCGCCTCGGCTGCATCGGCGAGGGGCAGCACGGTGTCCACGACCGGACGGACACGACCGTCCTCCACGAACGGCCAGACGTCCCGGCGCACGGCGGCGACGATCTCCGCCTTCTCGGCAGCCGGTCGCGCCCGCAGCGTCGTGCCGCTGACGGTCGCACGCTTCCGCATGAGCGCCCCGATCGGCAGGGTCGCGTCCGGGCCGGCCCCGGCGGCGATGATCGCGAGGTGTCCGTTCGGCGCGAGGACCTCGAGGTTCCGGTGCAGGTACGAGGGACCGACGACGTCGAGCACGACGTCCACCCCGACACCGTCGGTGAAGGCCCGGGCGCGCTCGACGAAGTCCTCCTCGCGGTGGTCGATGACGAGGTCCGCGCCGAGCTCCCGCGCGGCGGCCACCTTCCGGGCGCCGCCACTGGTCGCGACGACCCGGGCTCCGAGTGCCTTCGCCCAGAGGACGGCGTGCGACCCCATCCCGCCGGTGCCGCCGTGCACGAGCAGGGTCTGCCCCGGGCGGAGTCCGGCGAGCATGCCGACGTTCGAGTAGACCGTGCACGCGGCCTCGGGGAGCGCTGCGGCCTGGACGAGGTCGAGCCCGTCCGGCACCGGCAGCAGCTGCGCGGCCGGGACGACGGCGAGCGTGGCGTACCCGCCGCCGGAGAGGAGGGCGCAGACCCGGTCACCGACGGCCCACCCGGTCACGCCCGCGCCGAGGGCACGGACCGTGCCGGACACCTCGAGGCCGAGGACGTCGGACGCCCCGGGCGGCGGCGGGTAGTTGCCCTGCCGCTGCTGCAGGTCGGCGTTGTTCACCCCGGCGGCGGTGACCTCGACGAGGACCTCGCCGGCACCCGGCTCGGGGTCGGGGAGGTCGGTCAGCTGGAGGACCCGTTCGTCACCGGGCTCGGCGAAGGTGATGGCACGCATGCCCTCGACGGTACGCGCGCGCCTCGGGAGCGGACACCTCGAGGAACCCACAGGTACTGTCGGCGCAGAACGGCCGCGGTACGACGGCCACGTCGACGACACCCAGGGGGATCCATGTCCACGAAGCACGTCACCGCCCTCGCGACCGCGGCACTCGCCGCGGTCCTGCTGACCGGCTGCGCCTCGGGGGCGGGGCCCGGCGGTGCGGAGTCCGGCAAGAGCGATTCCGGCAGCGCGGGATCGGCCACTTCCAGCGCGCCGACGGCGACGAAGGAGGCGTCGCAGTCGAAGGCGGAGGCGTGCACCGCCTTCGAGGACCGCGTGAAGTCGGCCTCCGAGGGCCTCCAGACCTCGATGGCGAAGCTGCAGTCCGACCCGGGGTCGGCCGTCGCGCGGCTCAAGGAGCTCGACACGAGCATCGGGGACGCCGTCGACGCCGTCTCCGAACCCGAGGTGAAGGCGAAGGCCACGGCGTTCCACAGCGCCTACAGCCAGATGGTCACCCGGCTCGAGGGTCTGGCGGCCGACCCGGGCTCGGCGGACGCGTCGTCCTTCCAGGACTCGGCGACCGCCGTCCAGACCGCGGCCAAGGACATCGACACGACCTGCGCCTCCTGACACGGACCGCGCGGACACGACGACGCGCCCCGGGCCTCCCGCTCTGGCGGCCCGGGGCGGGCTCTTATACCCATCTCCGCGC
>JASCOJ010000250.1 GCA_029959645.1 Microbacteriaceae bacterium PS02332
GCGCCCGCCCGCGCCGCGCCCCGCCCCGCCCGCGCGTGCCGCGACCGCGCGTGCCGCGCCCCGCGCCCGCACGAGCGCGATGAACATCGCGTCCGTGCCGATCCGGTGCGGCCAGAGCTGCACGGTCCGGCCGTCGGCGACCTGCGGGTCCCGCGCGGCGACGCTCCGCACGACGGCGGCGGTGTCGAGCTGCTCGAGCGCGTCGCCGTGGCGCCGCATGAGCGCGTCCACCTGCCCGCGGGTCTCCGCGAGGTGCGGCGAACAGGTGACGTACGCGAGCGTGCCTCCGGGTGCGAGGACCCGGACCGCGGCGTCGAGCAGCTCCTCCTGCAGGGCCGCGAGTTCCGCGACGTCCTCGGGCTGCTTGCGCCAGCGCGCCTCGGGTCGTCGGCGGAGCGCCCCGAGCCCGGTGCACGGCGCGTCGAGCAGGATCCGGTCGTACACCACGCCTGCGCCGTCCCGGCCGTACCGCCGGCCGTCGCCCTCGACCACGGTGACGGTGTCGCCGAAGCCGCGCAGGGCCTCCCGGACGAGCCCGACGCGTTTCGGCGCGATCTCGTTGGCGACCAGGGTGGCGCCGCCGACGGCGGCCTCGGCGGCGAGCAGCGCCGCCTTCCCGCCGGGGCCGGCGCACAGGTCGAGCCAGCGCTCCCCCGCGCGCACCGGCGCGGACCGCGTCAGCGCGAGGGCGGCGAGCTGGGAGCCCTCGTCCTGGACGCGCAGGCGTCCCGCCACGACGGCGGGGACACGGGCCGGGTCTCCGGTGAGTCCGCGGATGCCGACCGGCGACACCGGCAAGGCGTCGGCGGCGACGACCGCGGACGTGTCGGCGTCGGCGTCGCCGCGGCCGTCGGCGTCGGCGTCGCCGCGGTCGTCGGCGTCGACGGGGCCGGCAGCGGCGCGGCCGGGCGGCCCGTC
>JASCOJ010000251.1 GCA_029959645.1 Microbacteriaceae bacterium PS02332
CCCCGCGCCGCGGGGGGCCCCGCGCGGCCCCGCCCGCGTCGTCTGTGTGCGTCGTCCGGGCCGCCGGGCCGCTGGGCCTCCAAGTCTCTGGGCCTCCGTCCGGACGTCTTCCGTCAGAAGAGGGTCGCCGGCGGGGCGTTCTCCGGGATGGGTGCCGGCTCCGGCACCTCGACGCCCGGCCAGCCCGGCCCCGTCGGGACGTCGGTCCGGTTCTGGTACGCCGTCGCGGCACCGCGAGCGCGGACGTCGGCGGCCTCGTTCATCTCGTGGCCCATATGCCCACGGACCCACTCGAACGTGACCTTGCGACCCTGCAACTCGGCGTCGAGCTCCTGGATGATCTCGACGTTGAGGACGGGCTTGCCGTCGGCCTTCCGCCAGCCCTTCCGCTTCCACCCGGCGAGCCACTCGGTGCACGCCTTGATCGCGTACTGGCTGTCGCACAGGATGTGCAGGGGCTCCCCGGTGTCCTTCGTGGCGCGGAGGAGTTGCAGCACAGCGGTGAGTTCGCCCTGGTTGTTCGTCCCACGGGGCCACCCGCCGGCAGCCCACCGGTCGTCGTCCACGTACCAGGCCCAGCCGGCGGGGCCGGGGTTGCCGAGGGCTGAGCCGTCAGCGGCGGCGACGATCGTCACGGTGGGACCTCCTGGTGGTGGCGAGTGCCCGACGAGCGTAACGGACCTGCGGTGGTGGGGCGGGCCTCCCGGCCCGGGGCGAGGGCGTCGCGCTCCATAGCTGGAGGGGGTTGCGCCCCCCCGGGGGCCCCCCCCCCCCCCCCCCGCCGGGGGGGGGGGGGGGGGGCGGGGGGGGGGGGCGGGGGGGCGGCCGGGGG
>JASCOJ010000252.1 GCA_029959645.1 Microbacteriaceae bacterium PS02332
CGGCGAAATGGCCCACCGTGGCGAAGTGCGGGGCATCACTAATAGCGCCTGGTAAGCACCAGCACCCCGACGCCCCCGCGACCTCCCGAGGTCGCGGGGGCGTCGTTGTGTCCGGCCGTCATGCGCTGCCTGCGTCCGCTCCGACCGGGGGACAGGCGGCGCAACGGTCGTCACATCCGTCACTCCTGACCCTCCCGTTGCTCCACAGCCCCGGAAATCCGGGCGAGTCGACAGGAAACGCCGAACCCGGCTGGTAGGTTCATCACCGGTTCCACGGGCCCTCGGCCCGGTGGTCCGCGGCACGGGGCAACCGCTCCGGGCAACCGGACGTCCCACGTCCGACCACACGCAAGAAGTCCGAGGAGGACACCCAATGGCTGACAAGTCACTGAACCGCACCGAGCTCGTCGCTGCCGTCGCCGCCGAGTCCGGCCAGAGCCAGGCCGCCGTCAACGGCGTCGTCGACGCGCTCTTCGCCGTCGTCGGCAAGTCGGTCGCGGACGGCACCAAGGTCACGATCCCGGGCTGGATCGCGTTCGAGAAGACGCACCGCGCCGCGCGCACCGGCCGCAACCCGCAGACGGGTGAGGCCATCGAGATCGCCGCGAGCGACTCGGTCAAGGTCAGCGCCGGCAGCAAGCTCAAGGCCTCGGTCAAGTAAGACCCCTCGCACGACGGAAGGGACGGCGCCACGCGCCGTCCCTTCCGTCGTCCCCAGGTCTGGTCGGTCCGGCCCGCGGGCGGGTGGTCACCACCTAGGCTTGACGGGTGAATCGGATCGTGCGCAT
>JASCOJ010000253.1 GCA_029959645.1 Microbacteriaceae bacterium PS02332
ACAATCTTCAATCCAAAAGGAATTGTCTCCGACCCGGCCAGCAAGCTGACCAGGCACGGGGTCAATAAATTGGCATTGACAATGTGCACGCTGTTGAGTTCTCAAGGACCAGACGCACTCCCCGCTCCGCTCCTGAAGGAGCTTCGCCAGAGAGGCATTCGTCTTCGCATCACACCGCAGACGACCGAAGCCGAACCTGCAGGTGATTGGTTGCCTGAGCGGGACCCCGTCCGGACTGCATCTCCAGGTCTGTGACCCGGTGACCGTCTCGGCCGTTCCGTTCTCCGCCTCAGCGGCAACGAGTGATTACTTTACGCACGGCCCCGGCTCAGCGCCAAGCGGCCCCACATCCCGGGCGTGTCGCGCCGTACTGCCCCGGAAGTACGCGGATTGTGCCGGCGGGGACCCCGCGGCCCCGCGGCGCAGCGCGTCCGATTCCACGACACGTGTCGGCACTCCGACGTCGTCGCTCGACGACCGCGTCGGTCGACGACCGCGTCGGTCGACGACCGCGTCGGTCGACGACCGAACCGGTCGACGACCGAACCGGCCGACGACCGAACCGGCCGACGACCGAACCGGCCGACGACCGAATCGGCCCGGCTGTGACGGCCCGGCCACGGGAACGACGGAAGGGCCGCCCCCCCCCCCGGGGGGGGGGCGCCCGGGCGGGGGGGCCGGCCCCGCGGGGGGCGGCCGGGGGGCGGGGCCGC
>JASCOJ010000254.1 GCA_029959645.1 Microbacteriaceae bacterium PS02332
CCGAGGGGGCCCGCCCCGGACCAACCCCCCTCAACCGGGCCGGCTCCCCGAGGGTGAGTCGTGCGACCGCGACGAGACGCCCGTGGCGCGTTGTGCGACCGCGACGAGACGCGCACGGCGCGGCACGCGCCGCGTCGACGGCTCCTGGGGTGGCACGCGCTGCGACGAGTTGCGCGACACACGACCGCGACCAGAGCGTGGGGCGGCGAGGCAGGGGCGCGACGTATGGGGCGAGCGGCGACGACCATGCCGACGACGACGACGATCGCGACTGCGATGACGACGGACGGGAGGCCCGGTACCAGCTGGTATCGGGCCTCCCGTCCGTGTGCGTGGCGCCGGACGAGTGCGGCCGACCTGCGGTGCGGGCGCTGCAGGCATGCTCCGACCGCGCGGCGGATGGGCGCGTCGCGCCCGAGAGCCGGCACGAGGTCGCGCGACTCGCCGTCCGGCGCACGTCGAGGTCGCACGACTGGCCCGCGGAGGCCGGGGGGGGGGGGGGGTTTTTGGGGCCCGGCCGGGGGGGGGGGGGGGGGGGGGGCCGGGGGGGG
>JASCOJ010000255.1 GCA_029959645.1 Microbacteriaceae bacterium PS02332
GTCCGGCTGCCGGAGCCCGCGACCAGCGCCGCGCCGGTGCCGGCCGGCGCGGCCCTCGACGTGACCGGCGTGACGCCGTACGTCACGCCGAACGCCGACTTCTACCGGATCGACACCGCGCTCCGGGTGCCGTCGATCGACCCGGCCGCATGGTCGCTCCGGATCTCCGGCGCGGTCGAGGAGCCCGTCGAGATCACGTGGGACGAACTGCTGGCGCTGCCGCTCGTCGAGCACATGGCGACGCTGAGCTGCGTCTCGAACGAGGTCGGCGGGGACCTCATCGGCAACGCGCTGTGGCTCGGCTACCCGATCCGTGACCTGCTGGCCCGGGGGGGGCCCCCCGGGGGGGGGGGCGGGGGGGGGGGGGGGGGGGGGGGCCGGGGGGCGCCCCCGGCCGCCCC
>JASCOJ010000256.1 GCA_029959645.1 Microbacteriaceae bacterium PS02332
CGACGAGGAGGCCGCCCTTGACGGCGTCGGTCTTGAAGGTGCTGTTGAGCAGCTTCGCGGCGTCGGCGGAGACGTGGACGGTGGTGCCGGTGAGGATCGCGTTGTCACCCTCGAGCTGCAGCGGCTTCAGCGTGCCACCGTGCAGGGAGAACAGGTACGCGTTGGCCGCGGCGACCTGGCCGTTGACGAGGACGTCGCCGTAGAGCTTCGAGGAGCCCGGGTTGACGACGAAGTTCTCCAGGGTGACCGTGGTGTCGCCGGCCTTGAGGGTGAGGCCGGAGTCGTCGTGGTTCAGCAGGCCCTGGACGTAGGGGCGGTAGTTGCCGTCCGGGCTCCAGTAGGTGACCGAGCCGGAGGTGATCGGGAACGACACGGCGCCGTCGG
>JASCOJ010000257.1 GCA_029959645.1 Microbacteriaceae bacterium PS02332
GCCATCCACTCCTGCTCCGGTTCGGCGTCGCCGCGCTTGGTCGTGAGGCGGAGTCGCTCCACGAGGGCGTGCGCCGCCTGCTCGGGCGAGCGGGCCGCGGTGCGGCGTCGGCCGGGCGGCCCGGATCGCGTGTCCGGGCGCGCCCCGCCTGCGAGCACGGCCGGGTAGCGCTGCTCCTCGAGGGCGGTGACCACCACGTGCGGCGGGTAGCGCGTCGCCAACCGGGTCAGCTCGGGGCGCGCCCACGCGAGCTGCCGGAGCTCGGCGTCCACCCCGATGAGGTCGAGCTGGTCGGGTGTGCCGTGCACCACCGACCCCACACCGCCCTCGCCGGGGTCCACGACGACGCTGCCGTCACG
>JASCOJ010000258.1 GCA_029959645.1 Microbacteriaceae bacterium PS02332
AGTCCGCGCGAGGCATGGGAAACACGGTGAGCGCAGCAATGATGAGGCGGGCGCTGCCGATGTCGCGTCCTTTAACCAGGGATGGGATCTCATCTACCGGCGTCGCCGGTTCCGGCTCGAACTGACGTCCGTTGAGTGCGGCGTCTGCGCGCTCGAGTCGAGTGAGGAGGACCGTGCGGACGTCGATGTCGGGTCGAACCTGGAGGCCGCGCAGGGACCAGCGAAGCATCACGGAGCGCTCGATCCGGCGGCGCAGCGGCCGAATGCGTTCCCGCGCCTGGTCCCGGCGGCCGGTCACGGCAAGATCCCGTACGCGGAGCGTCCGGGCTGCCACGGCATCCCATCCGGCGA
>JASCOJ010000259.1 GCA_029959645.1 Microbacteriaceae bacterium PS02332
GTCCTCGCCGATCTCGGCGCGGACCGCGTCGACGGTCTCGAGCAGGGCCCGGGCGCGGTCCTCGCGCGACCCGCCGTACTGGTCGGTCCGCTGGTTCGACAGCGGCGACAGGAACTCGTGCAGCAGGTAGCCGTGCGCACCGTGCAGCTCGATGATGTCGAAGCCGGCGTCGACGGCACGGCGGGCCGCCTCGGCGAAGGCGCGGACGACGTCGGCGATGCCCTCGACGGTGAGCTCGGGCGGCACGGCCATCCCGGGGAACGCGACCGGCGACGGGGCGACGGTCTGCCAGCCGCCCTGCTCAGCGGTCAGGGTGCCGTCGACACGATCGGGTCC
>JASCOJ010000025.1 GCA_029959645.1 Microbacteriaceae bacterium PS02332
CGCCCGCGGGGGGGGCCACCGGGGCCCCCCCGCCCCCGCCCACCGCCCCCCCCCCCGGGGCCCGCCCGCCCCGGGACCCGGCGGTCGTCGAGCGCCTGGTCACCTACACGGACGTGCACGGCATCGACGCCATCGCGGAGCTGTGGGCACGGGTCGGCGCGCACACCCTGCCCGGGGCGCTCTGGCGCATCTACCTCGTCCGGACGGTCATCCGCCAGGACCCGGAGGAGATCGCCTACCTCTTCGAGCGCGGCACGCACACCGTGGGCACCATCGACCAGGCCGTCGCCGGTGCGGAGGAACCGACCGGGCCCGCCGAGATCCTGACCCTGTCCGACCGCATCCTGCACGGGCTCTACACCGGCGACTTCGCGGTCGCGCTGGAGCGCGGTGCGGCGTTCGCGCGCCTGGCCGCGGCGGGGGCCACCTCCGTCGCGGACGACTCCGACGCCACGGCCGACGACCGCGCCGCGGCCCTCACCACGCGGGCGTTCCGACTCGCCGAGCTGGCGGAGGACCTGTCGGCGGCGGCGGCGCTCTGGCGGCGCGACAGCCTCGACTGACGCTGCGTCGCTGCCGCGGGGCGCGCCTCCAGGCCGGTGCCGGGAGGGCGACGTCCGTCGCGCCCTGGGAACGGACCGCCCCTGGACAGGCGAAGACCGGGCCGCAGAAGCGCCTCTCGGCGCGAGGCCGCTCGGAGCGGCGAATATTGGAGCCCGGGGCTTGCTGCGGCCCGGCGAGGTCGAGTCTACGAGACCTTCCCCGGATCGCGCTCAGGTGTTCACTCTCGGGAGACAGATCCGCGCTCGGGCGTGGTGCCGACATGTCCTGCCCACGTCGGACGACGTCGCGACGACGCCGCGCAGGAGCCGCCGGACGAACCGTCTGCGCGGATGTCCAATCCGATCCCGCCGCGACGCCGAATCATCTCCGTGGCCATCGCGAGACGGACACAGAGGACCCCGTGCGACCCGGGCCCGTCCCGCGGGTCAATTCCCTGCGGATCGCACGGGGCCCTCCAGGTACGACACCACCCGCCCCCGACCGGATGAAGACGCTCATGACCGACCCGACGACAGTCGCCGCTTCCGCCCTGGTGCGTGATCCGGTGACGCCGAGGACACAGATCGCAGGAAAACCTGCGATGCTCGTCCTCGTGGAAGGCGACATGAACGAGTGGACGCCGGCGGACGCGACCGCGGTGTCACCGGACGACCTCCTCAGCCGGGTGGCTGACGGCGACCAGTCCGCGTTCTCGGACCTCTACGACGAGCTCTCCGGCCGGGTCCTCGGACTCGTGACCCGGCTCCTCAAGGACCGAGCACAGTCCGAGGAGGTCACCCAGGAGGTCTTCCTCGAGGTGTGGCAGCAGGCCACCCGGTTCGACCGGGCCCGCGGCACCGCCTCGAGCTGGATCCTCACCATGGCCCACCGCCGTGCGGTGGACCGGATCCGCGCCGCACAGTCCTCGCACGACCGCGACACCAAGGTCGGCATCCGGGACTTCGAGACCGACTTCGACTCCGTGTCCGAGTCCGTCGAGATCCGCATCGAACACGAGCGGGTCAGCCGGGCACTCGCCCGCCTCACCGAGTTCCAGCGTCAGGCCGTGCAGCTCGCCTACTACGGCGGCTACTCGCACAGCGAGATGGCTGAACGACTCGGGGTGCCGATCGGCACCGTCAAGACCCGTCTCCGTGACGGGATGATCCGACTCCGCGACGAGATGGGGGTGACATCATGACCGACCGACACGACGACCCTGAGCTGATGACCGGCTCCTACGCAGTCGATTCCCTGGATGCCGAGGAGCGTGCCGCCGTCGAGCAGGCGCTCTCCGTGTCCCCTGCGCTCCGCGCCGAGGTCGACTCCCTCCACGAGACCGCGCTGGCACTCGCCTTCGCCGTCACCCCGATCGAGCCCCCCGCGTCGCTGAAGGCCTCGCTGATGGCGCAGATCGCGACGACCCCCCAGCGCAGCGCGACCTCGCGTCCGGCGCACGCCGCCGCCCCCGACCTGGAGGCCCGGCCGGCCCCCGTCACGGACCTCGCCACCGACGGTGGTCGCGCCGCGACGAAGGCCCGTTCGCGCTGGTTCCAGCGTCCCGCCGCGATGCTCAGCGTCGCCGCTGCCGGAGCCGTCGTGCTCCTCGGCGCCGGGGTGGGCATCGGCACGAACGTGCTCCAGGACGACGGCGGCGCTCCCGCCACCACCCAGGCGGCCTCCGGGCTCGACCAGATCTACGCGGCATCGGACTTCAAGCGCAGCAGCGCCTCGGTGCAGGGCGGCGGGACGGCCACGGTCGTCTGGTCCGGACAGCTCGGCAAGTCGGCCGTCATCCTCGACGGGGTCAAGGCCGCGCCGAAGGGCAAGACCTACGAGCTCTGGTACATCGGGTCCGAGAAGTCCGGGGGCACGATCAGTGCGGCCGGGCTCATGGACGACGTCGACGGTGGCGTGCGGTCCGCGGTGCTGCGTGGGTCGATGGGCACCGGTGACACGATCGGCATCACGGTCGAGCCGGCCGGCGGGTCGGAGCAGCCGACGTCGAACCCGGTCGTGGCGGTCCCCACCAGCGAGGCCTGAGGCCCGGAAGCCAGGAGGCCCGGTGCACGTCCGTGACGGACGTGCACCGGGCCTCCTGGCCGTCTGCCGTGCGGGCTCAGCCGAAGCGGCCCGAGACGTAGTCCTCGGTGGACTTGACCGACGGGTTCGAGAAGATGGTCGCGGTGTCGTCGAACTCGATCAGGTGACCGGGCTGCCCGGTGCCGCCGATGTTGAAGAACGCCGTCTTGTCGCTGACGCGCGATGCCTGCTGCATGTTGTGCGTCACGATCACGATCGTGAAGTCCTTCTTGAGCTCCTCGATGAGGTCCTCGATGGCGAGGGTCGAGATCGGGTCGAGCGCCGAGCAGGGCTCGTCCATGAGCAGCACGTCGGGCTGCACGGCGATCGCACGGGCGATGCAGAGGCGCTGCTGCTGGCCACCGGACAGGCCCATGCCGGGCTTGTCGAGGCGGTCCTTGACCTCGTTCCAGAGGTTGGCGCCCTGCAGTGAGCGCTCGACGACGTCGTCCGCCTCGGACCGGGACAGGCGCTTGTTGTTGAGCTTGACGCCGGCGAGGACGTTGTCCTTGATCGACATGGTCGGGAACGGGTTGGGGCGCTGGAAGACCATGCCGACCTGACGACGGACGAGCACCGGGTCGACGCCCGGGCCGTACAGGTCGTCGCCGTCGATCTTGACCGAGCCCTCGACGTAGGCGCCGGGGATGACCTCGTGCATGCGGTTGAGCGTGCGGAGGAAGGTGGACTTGCCGCAGCCCGACGGCCCGATGAAGGCGGTGACGGTGCGGGGCTCGATCGTCATGTCGACGCCCTCGACCGCCTTGAACTTCGAGTAGTAGACGTTGAGGCCGTCGACCTCGATGCGCTTGGACACTGGTTCCTCCGGGTGGGTGGGTCCGCGCGTCAGCGCGAGAGCTTGGGGGCGAAGAGGCGGGTGATGAACCGCGCGAGCAGGTTGAGCACCATCACGATGATGATGAGCAGCAGCGCGGCCGTCCAGGCCCGGTCGACGAACGGCACCGGGTTGGCGCCCTGCTGCGAGTACTGCGTGTACGCGAACACGGGCAGGGTCATCATCGGGTTCTTGAACAGGTCGTAGTTCATGCTCGCGGTGAACCCGGCGGTGACCAGGAGCGGCGCGGTCTCGCCGATGACGCGGGCGATGGAGAGCATGACGCCGGTGGTGATGCCGGCGAGTGCGGTCGGGAGCACGACCTTGAGGATCGTGAGGTACTTCGGGACCCCGAGGGCGTACGCCGCCTCGCGGAGTTCCATCGGGACGATCTTCAGGACCTCCTCGGTGGAGCGGACGACGATCGGGATCATCAGGACGCTCAGCGCGACCGAGCCGACGAGGCCGAACCGGGCGCCGGGGCCGAGGAACAGCGCGAACAGCGAGTAGGCGAAGAGGCCGGCGACGATCGACGGAATGCCCGTCATGACGTCCACGAAGAACGTGATCCCCTTGGCCAGGGCGCCCTTGCCGTACTCGACCAGGTAGATCGAGGTCAGCAGGCCGATCGGCACCGAGATGAGCGCCGCGAACAGCGTGATCTCGAGCGTGCCGATGAGGGCGTGGACCGCGCCGCCGCCCTCGGAGATGACCCCCCGCATCGAGTACGAGAAGTACTGCGCGTCGAACCGCGCGACACCGTCCGAGACGACCGTCCAGAGCAGCGACACCAGCGGCAGCACCGCGATGACGAACGCCGTGACGACCAGCGAGGTGATGAGCCGGTCGACGGCCTTGCGGCCGCCCTCGACGATCCGGGAGACGACGACGATGAGGACGTCGAACAGGACCGTCCCGAGGAACAGCGCCGCGACGACGTTGAAGTCCTTGACCGCCCCGCCCGCGTTGAGGAGGGCGAAGACGAGCACCAGGGCGACCCAGGAGCCGATGAGGAGGAGCCACGGCACCGACTTGTGCAGCTTGCCGGTGGCGTAGGCGTTGCCGGTCATGCGGGACTGGCGGAGAGCGAGGGACATCGGGCGTGACCTCTCAGGAGACCCGCTCGCGCACGATGTAGCGCGCCAGCATGTTGATGACCAGGGTGATGACGAAGAGGATCAGACCCGAGGCGATGAGCGCGTTCAGGGCCGTGCCGGACGCCTCGGCGAACTGCAGGGCGATGTTCGCCGCGATCGTCGAGGGGTTCAGCGAGGTGAGCATCTGGAAGGTGACGTTCGTCGACACCGAGAGGACCAGGGCGATCGCCATCGTCTCCCCGAGTGCGCGGCCGAGGCCGAGCATGATCGCGGACACGATGCCGGACTTCGCGAACGGGAGGACCGACATGCGGATCATCTCCCAGCGGGTCGCGCCGAGGGCCAGCGCGGCCTCCTCGTTGAGGCGCGGCGCCTGCAGGAAGATCTCGCGCATCACCGCGGTCATGATCGGGATCGCCATCACGGCGAGGACGATCGACGCGGTGAGGATGGTGCGACCGGTGCCGGAGACCTGCCCGGAGAACAGCGGGATCCAGCCGAGGTACTCGTTGAGGAACCCGTAGAAGGGCTTCACGAGCGGGGCCAGCACCACGATGCCCCAGAGGCCGTAGACGACCGACGGCACCGCGGCGAGGAGGTCGATCACGTAGCCGAGCACGGGGGCGATCCGCCGCGGGGCGTAGTGCGAGATGAAGAGGGCGATCCCGAGGGAGAGCGGCACGGCGATCACGAGCGCGATGAGCGCGGACCAGACGGTGCCGAAGACGAGGGGGCCGACGTAGTCCCAGAAGTTCGTGGCCTGGTTCGGCAGCTGCCCGACCTTCGCCGTGAACGCCGGGATGCTCTGCCAGACCAGGAAGGCGGCGACGAGCGCGAGGACGAGCAGGATCAGGCCGCCGGCGATGACCGAGGCGGCGGAGAAGACCCGGTCACCGATGCGGACGACGGGCTTCGGCTTCGGGGTGACGGTGGCCACTGGCTTGGCCGGTGCGGTCGTCATGGGACTCCTGTCGGAGGAACGCCGGGGGAGGCGTCGGGTTCGGGGGCAGTGCTCGGTTGGTGCGTCCGTCGTGGCGGCGGCCGGATCGGCTGCTCGCTGCGCGACGGGCGAGTGCCCGGACGCCGGTCAGGTGTGGGTGGGGACCGGCGTCCGGGCGCTCAGGGAGCGTTACTTGATGGAGGCGACGGCCTTGGCGGCCTTCTCCGTGAGGTCGTCCGACAGGGCGGCCGACTTGGCTTCCTTCGCGGCGGCGGCCTGCGCGTCCTTCGAGACGACGTAGTCGAGGTAGCCCTTCACGAGGGCACCCTTCTCGGCGTCCTTGTACTCCTGGCAGGCGATCGCGTAGGAGACGAGGACCAGCGGCCAGGCGCCTTCCGCGCTGTCCTTGCGGTCGATGTTGATCGCGAGGTCGTTCGCCTCGCGCCCGGCGACCGCGTCGGAGTCCGCGACGACCTTGGCAGCGCCCTCGGCCGAGATCTTCGTGGCCTTGCCGCCGACCATGAGCTTCGCCTTGTCGAGGGTGCCCGCGCCCGAGTCGTCGATGTAGGTGATCGCGTTCGAGGCGCCGGCCATGGCCGAGGCCACGCCCGGGGTGCCCTTGGCGCTGTCGCCGATCTGGTACGGGTAGGTCTGGCTCGGGGCCTCGGTCCACACGTCGCCGGCGTTCGCCGAGACGTACTCCGAGAAGTTCTGCGTGGTGCCCGAGTCGTCCGAGCGGTGCACGACGGTGATGTTCGCGTCCGGCAGCTTCGCGCCCTTATTCAGGGCGGTGATCTCCGGGTCGTTCCACTTGGTGACCTTGCCGGAGAAGATGCCGGCGATCGCCTTCGCGTCGAGCGTGAGGTCCTTGACGCCGTCGACCTTGTAGGCGATGGCGATCGGGGAGATGTAGACCGGGATGTCGATGGCCTTGGAGTCCGCGGCGCAGAGGGCGAACGTGCCGGCGAGTTCCGCGTCCTTCAGGGCGGCGTCGGAGCCGGCGAAGTCCGCGGCCCCCGAGATGAAGTTCTGACGCCCGGCGCCGGAGCCGTCGGGCGTGTAGTTGACCGTGAGGCCGGAGGCGACGTTCTGGATGCCGGCGGCCCAGGTGGCCTCGGCGGTCTGCTGGGCGGACGAGCCCGAGCCGGTCAGGGTGCCGGAGAGCTTCGAGTAGTCGGTGCCCGAGCTGGAAGAAGAGGAGGAGGAAGCGGTGCTGCCCGCGTCCTCGTTCGCCGCGCACGAGGAGAGCACGACCGCGCCGGCGATCGCGATCGCCGCGACCGTGCCGATTCGCTTGATGTTCACAGGGGGGTCCCTTCGGGGATGTCAGTGCAGGTGGGACCACTGCTGGTCCCGCGGGCCGGTGCCGACCCGGGAGCGACTGTAGGGACGAGAGGTGACCGGCATGACGCCCGCCGGTGAACGGGAGGTGAACGAGGGGGTGCAGTGTGCGCGGGTCGTGTGCGGGAGGGGTCGCCGGAGGGCACGATCGGAGGCGGTGTGCCTCCGGTCGTGCTCCGGGTCGGTACGCGGCCCGGCCCGTGGCAGGTCAGGCGCTGACGGTGTTCCGGTGCGTCTCGACCGCCACGAGGGTCTCGCCCGCGATGTGCAGCACGGCGAAGTCGCCGACCGAGAGCATCGCCGCGCGCCGGAGCTCGGCGCGGTCGGCCGCACCGCTCGTGTCGTCGGCGATCCGGGCGATGATGTCGGGCAGCACCGGGCCGTGCGAGCAGAGCACCGTGGACTTGCCCTTGGCGATGCGCTTCCGGACGACGCCGTCGACGTCGGCTCGTCCGCGCTCGTGGGCGTCCTGGCTGATGTCGGGGGTGTCCGAGACGCCGATCCGGGTCGATGCGGAGAGCGGCTCGACGGTCGCGAGGCACCGTGCCGCCGTGCTGCTGACGATCTTCTTCGGGCCGAACGCCGCGACCGGTGCCGCAGCGGCCTTCGCCTGTGACCGACCGACGGGCAGCAGGGGGCGCGTCGCGTCCGGGCCGTTCCACTCCGACCCCGGCAGCGTCTTCGCGTGCCGGAGGGCGATGAGGGCGAACGTCCGGTGCTCGCCGGCTGCGACGCGCTCGGCGAACCGGTCGAGGATCGCGACGTCGCGCTCGTACGTCAGGCGCGTCCGTGCTTCCTCGACGGTCACCCACTCGACCGCGGCGACCTCGTCGTTCGGCCGGAAGCGTCCGGCGCGGTCGAACTCCTTCGACGACACCCGGGCCGACCAGTAGTGGACGACCTTGTCGCGCCCGCTCGGCAGGACGTACTCGGCACGACCGAGCGGTGCGCCGAGGTGCACGCGGTACCCGGTCTCCTCGTCGATCTCGCGGACGGCGGCACCCGGGACGCTCTCGCCCGGGTCCACCTTCCCCTTCGGGAACGAGACGTCCTTGTGGTGCTCGCGGTGGATCAGCAGCACGAGCGGGGTGCCGTCGTGGTCACGCCAGACGACGGCACCGGCCGCCACCACGGGGCCGGACTGCCCTCCGCTCACCGAGTCGAACGCTTCCGCGCAGAGATGGTCCGCATGAGGACATTCTGCACGTCGTCCAGGGGTCGGCCGTCGTCGTCGGTGGAGTGCCGGATCCACTCGCCGTCGGACTGCAGGTGCCACGAGCTCGTCGAGTCGGCCATCGCCAGGTCGAACATCTGCTGGATCTCGGCCACGTGCGCCGGTGCCGACAGCCGGACCAGGGCCTCGACGCGGCGGTCGAGGTTGCGGTGCATCATGTCGGCACTGCCGATGAAGACGAAGGGGTCGCCGTCGTTGTGGAACGCGAAGGCGCGCGAGTGCTCGAGGTAGCGCCCGACCACGCTGCGGACCCGGATCGTCTCGCTGACGCCCTCGAGCCCGGGCTTGAGCGAGCAGATGCCGCGGACCCACACGTCGATCGGCACGCCGGCCTGGCTCGCGAGGTAGAGCGCGTCGATGATCTGCTCGTCGACCATCGAGTTCACCTTGATCCGGATGCCCGACGGCTTGCCGGCACGGGCGTTCTCGGCTTCGACCTGGATGCGCTTCAGCAGCCCCTTGCGGAGGTGCAGCGGGGCGACGAGCAGCCGCTTGAACTTCTTCTCGATCGCGTAGCCGGACAGCTCGTTGAAGAGCCGCGTCAGGTCCTTCCCGACGACGTCGTCCGCCGTGAAGAGCCCCACGTCTTCGTAGATGCGCGAGGTCTTCGGGTTGTAGTTGCCCGTGCCGATGTGGCTGTAGTGCTTGAGCGAGCCGCCTTCCTGGCGGATGACGAGCACGAGCTTCGAATGGGTCTTCAGCCCGACGAGACCGTAGACGACGTGCACGCCGGCCTTCTCGAGCTTGCGCGCCCAGGTGATGTTGTTCGCCTCGTCGAACCGGGCCTTGATCTCGACGAGCGCGAGCACCTGCTTGCCGGCGGCGGCGGCGTCGATGAGGGCCTCGACGATGGGGGAGTCGCCCGACGTGCGGTACAGCGTCTGCTTGATCGCCAGGACGTTGGGGTCGGCCGCGGCCTGCTCGAGGAACGCCTGCACGCTCGTCGCGAAGGACTCGTACGGGTGGTGCACGAGGACGTCCTTCGCCGCGATCGCGCGGAAGAGGTCGGGCTTCGTGTTCGGCTCGCCCGGCTGGAACTGCACGGGGGTCGTCGGCACGTGCTTCGGGTAGTGCAGGTCCGGACGGGCGATCTTCGCGATCTCGAACAGCCCACCGAGGTCGAGCGGCGAGGGCAGGCGGTAGACCTCCTGCTCCGTCACGTCGAGTTCGCGCACGAGCAGGTCGAGCGTCACCGGGTCCATGTCCTCGGTGATCTCGAGGCGGATCGGCGGACCGAACCGGCGTCGGAGCAGTTCGCGCTCGAGGGCCTGGATGAGGTTCTCGGCCTCGTCCTCCTCGATCTCGACGTCCTCGTTCCGGGTGATCCGGAAGACGTGGTGCTCGAGCACCTGCATCCCCGGGAAGAGGTCGTCGAGGTGGTTCGCGATGAGGTCCTCGAGCGGGATGAACCGCATCCGCCCGGAGTTGTCGTCCGGCAGCTTGATGAAGCGCGGGTAGTTCTGCGGCACCTTGAGGCGCGCGAACTCCTGCCGCTGCGACTTCGGGTTCCGTACCCGCACCGCCAGGTTGAGCGAGAGCCCCGAGATGTACGGGAACGGGTGCGCGGGGTCGACCGCGAGCGGCATGAGCACCGGGAAGATCTGCTCGGTGAAGTACTCGCGCATCCGCAGCCGGTCGTCCTCGCCGAGGTCCGACCAGTGCTCCACGTGGATGCCGGCGGCGTCGAGGTCGGGCTTGAGCGACCCGATGAAGGCCTGCGCGTGCCGCTCCTGCAGCTCGTGCGCCGTCGTCGCGATGTCGCGGAGCACGTCGCTCGGCGCCCGGCCGACGTTCGTCGGCACGGCGATCCCGGTGTCGATGCGCCGCTTCAGCCCGGCCACCCGGACCATGAAGAACTCGTCGAGGTTCGACGCGAAGATCGCCAGGAAGTTCGCGCGCTCGAGGATCGGCTGCGTGCGGTCCTCGCCCAGCTCGAGCACACGCTGGTTGAACCGCAGCCAGCTCAGCTCGCGGTCGAAGTAGCGGTCCGAGGGCAGCGACTCGTGCTCGATCTCGACGACCTCGTCGAAGTCGTCGAGGTCGGGAGCGACGGAGTCGCCGTCGAGCTGCGGTTCGGTGTCCATGAGGGCCATCCTGCCACCCGGCTCCTCCGGCCGGAGGAGCGCGGGTGGACGCTGTGGAAACCACCGGTGAACGGCATCCGTGTGCAGGAAGCAGGGCCGGGTGGGTGACATCTACTCAGCTCCGCGCGTATCGTGGATGCGTCAGAGCCTCCGGGGGGATTCCACTGCGCGGGGGTGCAGCTACGAAGAGAAGAGGTTGACCATGTCGCGTGTCCTTTCCACCGAGCAGGCCAAGAGCGCCATCCGCCAGATCCAGTCCATCGTGAACGGTGGCTTCACGGACCAGATCTCGCAGCTCGACGCCCAGGGGCGCATCCTGTCCGACTCCAACGTCTGGGACGGTCCGCTCGCCTCGACCTTCCGCGGCTCGACGTGGCCCGAGACCAAGGCCGCGCTCGACAAGGCGAAGACCGAGCTCGAGCAGCTCCGCACGCAGCTCGACAAGATCTCGCAGGACATCTTCACCGCGGGCGGCGGCGCGTAGCCACCCGATCGACGCCCGGTCCACCGTGATGGTGGGCGGGGCGTCCGCGGTCGGGGGTCGACCGCAGAGCAGCACGACACCGCACGTCCAGCAGCACCTCCCGGGGGGAACGACCATGGCCCAGCTCCACGCGAACACGGACCCGATCGAGTTCGACGACGCGACCGCGGATGCGCTCGCCAGTGCCATGCGCAGCACAGCGCGCGCGATCGACGGGCAGGCCGGGAGCCGTCAGTCGTACGTGTCGACGGCGTCGCAGGAGTTCCGTGGCCACTTCGCGCAGCTGTTCCGGGAGAACGCGAGCACCGCGAAGATCGACGGCTCGACCATCTCGGACCTGATGCGCACCGTCGCGGGCTGGGTCGACCAGATGAAGAAGGCCGCGGCGGAGGAGCGCGAGCGCCGCCGCGAGGCCCGCGAGTGGCAGGAGCAGCAGGCCGACCGCAACGCCGTCGAGAAGTGGTGGGACGACACGTTCGGCACCGGGAACCCGCCGGACATCGAGAACAAGCCGGCGCCTCCCTTCGGTCCTGCGGACGTGCAGCCGAAGCAGCGGCAGACGCCCTCGCCGGGTCGCGGCGGCGGCGCGGGGGGCGGGACGTCGTCGGCGAAGCCGGAAGACCTCCGGTCCTTCGCCACGGGGTCGACGACGTTGAACACCGAGCTGTCCGGGAAGCCCGCACTGCTCCGGGGGAAGCTGGCCGACTTCGCCTCCCGGTGCTCGTGGGGCACGATCGACGCCGGCGGGCTCGTCACCGGGTTCGAGCGGTGGCTCGCAGCGAACGACCAGGACGTCGCGTGGGCGAAGACCATCGCCGACGCGTTCGCCGCCGCCGGTGGTGAGGGTTCGGTCTCGACCGTGTCCGACGCCGCGCTCGGCGCAGCCCTGCAGGCCGCGGGCGTGTCGGCCAACCGGACGGACCTGCAGATCGACCCGCCCACCGCCTACGGCGCGCAGCCGACGACCGGCTACTCGATGGACCCGGTCAACACGACGACCGGCAACTTCCTCGAGCCGGAGCTCGACCTCACCTTCGACGGGGCATCCGCGTCCCTCCGGGTTGCGCGGATGTACAACTCGCTCGACCAGCGCGTCGGGGTCTTCGGGCCGGGATGGGCATCCGTCCTCGAGACCCGGCTGCTCCTCGACGACGAGGGTGCGTCCTTGATCGGCGCTGACGGCCGACTCGTCCGCTTCCCCCGGGCCGGCACCGGGTGGGCGCGCGGCGTCGGTGAGAACCGGTGGCTCGCGGCGGAGGGCGACCTCCTGGTCGTGCGGGACAACGAGGGCGGCCGCATCGACTTCACCCCGGCTGGCCTGTGGGTCGGCGAGGGTGCCGGGCCGGGCACCGCCGTGTCGGTGGAGCGGGACGCGACCGACGCGGTCGTGCGACTCCGGCACGAACGGGGTCGCTCCGTGGACGTCGAGTACGTGGACGGTCGTGTCGCCGTGCTGCGGGCCTCCGACGGACGCCGGGTCGAGTACGGGTACGACGACCGCGGACGGCTGGTCTCGGCCGCGACCCCGCTCGGGACGAGGACGTACGGCTGGGACGACGACCTCGTCGTGACGGTCACGAGCGCCGACGGCGTGCGCGAGGTCGACAACGTGTACGACACGCAGCGTCGTGTCGTCGAGCAGACCAGCCCGCACGGCCGACGGGTCCGGTTCGCCTACCTGCCGGGACGCGTCACCGTGGTGTCCGACCAGGACGGGACGCGCTCGAACGCCTGGATCGCGGACCCGAAGGGCCGGCTCGTCGGGGTCATCGACTCGGACGACCGTCGGCAGTCGATGAGCTACGACCCGCACGGCAACCTCGTGTCCGCGACGGAACGCGACGGCTCGGTCACCGTGCACGCCTACGACGCACGGGGGCGCCGCGTCCGCACGGTCACCCCGACCGGGGGCGACGTCACGTACGGCCACGACGACGCCGACCGCGTCACGACCGTGGTCACCGAGAGCGGCAGCGTCGTCACGTACGAGTACGACGGTGACGAGCGGGACCCGTCGGTCGTCGTCGACCCGATGGGCGGTCGGACCGAACTCACCTGGGACCGCGGCCTGCTCGTGCGGGTCGTCGACCCCACGGGCGTGACCCTCCACCTCGACCACGACGCGTCCGGCGACCTCGTCGCCGTCACCAACGCCGCCGGGGACGTCGCACGGATCGAACGGGACGTCGCCGGACGTGCGGTCGCGACGACCAGCCCGACCGGTGCGCGCACGGAGTACCGGTACGGCGCCACCGGTCAGGTCGTCGCCCGCCGTGACCCGGACGGCGCGACGTGGACGGTCGAGTACACCGCCGGCGGACGCGTCAGCGCCGTCGCCGACCCGACCGGCGCGCGGACCACGTTCGTCCACGGGCCGGACGGTGAACTCGCCTCCACCACCGATGCGCTCGGCCGGACCACCCGCCGGACCCACGACGACCAGGGCAACCCGCTGCGGATCACCCTGCCGAGCGGCGCGTCCTGGGCCTTCGCGCACGACGCGTTGTCGCGCCTCCGGTCCGTCGTCGACCCCACCGGAGCCGTCTGGCGCCGGGACTACGGGGTCAACGGCGACCTGCAGGCGGTGACCGACCCCACCGGGGTCCGCGCGGAGTTCTCCGACGACCCGGTCACGGGCGTCGCCACGCTCTCCGACGCCTTCGCGACGACCACCGTCCGGTCCGACGAGTTCGGCCGTCCCGTCGAGGTCACGTCCGACGAGACCGGTTCCGAGCTCGTCACCTACGACGCCTGCGGCCGACCGGTCGAGCTGGTGGACGGTGAGGGCGGGCTCACCCGCATCGAGCGCGACCCGAGTGGCCGGATCAGCGCCGTCGTGTCGCCCAGCGGCGCACGGACGACCTACGAGTACGACGCCTGCGGCCGTCCCTCGGCCGCCACCGACCCTCTCGGTGCCAGGACGACGATCACCTACGACGCGGACTCCCGGGTCGTCGCGCGGACCCTGCCGTCCGGTGACGTGGAGCGCATCGAGTACGACGTCGTCGGGCGTGTGGTCGCGCGGACAGCGCCGGGGGAGGGGACGGCCCGCTACCGCTGGGACGCTGCCGGGAGGCTCGTCTCCGTCTCCGACGTCCGTTCCGGCCGACGTCGGTTCCGCTACGACGCCGCGGGGCAGCTCGTCGAGGCCGAGGACGGCCTGGGCGGCGTGACCGCCTACACCTACGACGCCGACGGGCGCATGACCAGCGCGACGGACCCGCTGGGTGGTGTCACGCGGTACGCGTACGACGCGGTCGGGCGCGTGACCGGCATCACGGACCCCCTCGGCAGGACGACCACCGCACGACTCGACGCGGCCGGCCGCCGCGTCCGGCAGACGGATCCCGACGGTCGGGTGGTCGAGTGGGCGTACGACGCCGCCGGACGGGAGCAGCAGCTGTCGGTGGACGGCGCCGTCGTGGCGGAGACCACGCACGACCGGACCCGCCGGGCGATCGTCGTCACCGACCACACGCGGGGCCCCGGCCGGGACCTCGAGCACGAGCTGTGCTTCGACCGGCGGGGGCTGCTCGTCCGGCGGAGCCGAGGCGGACGGGCGACGTCGTGGCAGTACGACGCCGACGGTGGTCGCACCGCGCGCACCGACCCGGACGGGAGTCGGACGACGTGGCGTCGGGACGCAGCCGGTCGGGTCATCGGCGTGGAACGCGCCGGGCTCGCGCCGGCCGCGTTCACCCTCGACGCCCTCGGCCGCGTCGTCCAGGCCGCGACCGGCGACGTGGTCCAGTCGTGGTCGTACGAGCGCGGGACACTCGTCGAACACACTGTGACCACGCCGGACGGCGGCACGACGACCCGCATCGACCGGGACGAGGACGACCGGATCACGGCGATCACCGGGCCCGACGGCCGCGTGACGTACCGTCACGACGCCGCAGCGCAGCTCGTCAGCGCCCTCGACGACGGCGACGCCGGACGGACCTGGCGGTACGACGCCGCCGGACGGCTCGTCGCCGAGACGGTCGACGGAGCCGAACGCCGGCACGAGTACGACGCTGCCGGGCAGCTCGTCGCCACGACCGGCCCCGACGGCGCTCGGACCGTGTACGTGCACGACGGGCTGGGGCGGCGCGTCCGGCGGACTGCTCCGGACGGGTCCACCACCGAGTACGCGTGGTCCGGCCTCGGTTCCCTGGCCGGCGTGGTCGAGCGGGACGCGGCCTACGCCGAGACCGGGCGGATCGAGCTGTGGACCGACGCCCTGGGCGAGGTCGCCGAGGTCGGCGGGGTCGACACCTGGTGGGACACCGCTGCGGGCGTCCCGTCCCTGACCGCCGTCGGCGGGGTGCCCGTGCTGGAGGCCCCGGGTGGCGTCCTCGCCGTCGACGGGAGCTGGACGGTAGCGGGCTGGCGTGGTGCGCGTGCGACCGACGCAGCCGATCCGTGGGCGCTCCTCGCGTCGATGGACGCGCTCGGCGGCGCAGCGGGACTGCCGACCGGCGTCGGGGTGACCGCCGGCGGGAGCCTCAGCATCGGCGGGATGGAGTGGCTCGGGGCACGGGTGTACGACCCGGTGGCGAAGGGCTTCCTCTCGACGGACCCGCTCGCGCCGGTCGTCGGAGCCGCGTGGGCCGGGAACCCCTACTCGTACGCGGGGAACGACCCGCTGCACGCGGTCGACCCGCTCGGGCTCCGGCCGGCCACGGACAAGGACCTGCAGACGTACCGGGATGCGCACCAGGGTGGGCTCAAGACATTCGCTGATGAACATGCGGAGGCGATCGCCATCGGTGCGATCGTCGCGGGTGTCGTGCTCTCAGCGACAGGAGTCGGGGGTCCTGCTGGCATCGCCATGCTGGCTGCAGGAGGAGCCCTCCTCGCCGGCGGCGTCGAGATCGCCAGCCAGAAAGCGGACACCGGCAAGGTCGACTGGGGAAAGGTCGGCGTGCAGTCGCTGATCGGCGGCGTGACGGGCTTCGTCGGCGGAGCCGCTGCACAAGGGCTCACGAAGGCGGTACCGCTCGTCGAGCGGGCCGCCAGCCCGATCGTGCAGCGGGTCGGCAGCGTCGTGCTCGGGGACACCGGCCGGTCTGCGGTCGCGTCCGCTACACAGGGGATGACCTCCAACATGGCCGACTACGGAGTCAAGACAGGTTGGAAGGGCGACCCTGCGGGGTGGGCCGCATCCGCTGGCACGGGCATCGTCACCGGGGCCGGTGGAAGTGTCGCGTCTTCGAAGCTGAACGCTCTCGCTCTGGCGAAGCTCGACATCACTCCGGACGTGCCGACCGGCTGGCGCCCGCATCTGAGCGCGCCCAACGTGACTGATGCCCGCGCAGCCGTCACCGCGGGTATCGACCACTTCACGAGTGGTGTGCAGAGCATGGTCAACGAGTCCGTCAGGCCCGGAGGCGACGGGCCGGTGAGTGGCTTCCAGAACGGGCTGCTGTCCGGCGCTGAGGGGCCGCACAAGCCCATCGGTTCCCATGCGGGTTGAGAAGTCCTCCGTGCACCGGAAGGATCGATGTCCATGACCACCTCTCAGAACCAGGTGAAGCCGGGGCGACGTCGCGGCCGAGTCCTCGTCATCCTCATGCTGATCGTGATGGCGTTGGTCACCGTCATCATCGTCGGAGGCGCGTCCGCGTGGCGCGCCTACGACCGTGCCCACGTGATCGCCGCGACCTGCGTCGTGACCGCGGCCGAAGGGGAGATCGGTTCGAGTACGTCGGGCAAGGGGATCGGTTCGTCCGCCGACCAGGTGGCGATCACGACGAAGGACTGTGGTCCGCTCGTGCTCCGTCGAGGGGTCACGGCTGACAACAGGGACCAGATCGCCGCCACGCTCGAAGCGCAGGGCCGGACGACGTTCGACGTCGGCGCGGCGTCCTTCCGGTTCCGCGAGGCCCTCGTCAGCGTGCGCGAGCCGGTCGTCGTCTTCGGTTTCAGGAAGCACCTCTGATGCCGGTGGTGCTGCCGTCCACGAGAACCGACCCACGATGCGGGTGAACGGTGTCTGATTCTCTGAACGGTCGCCGAGACACCGCCCCGATGTCCCGCACGACAGTGGCGTGGAACTCAGGCATCGCCGTCGTTCTCCTCGCCGTCGCCCTGGTCTCGGCGGTGCACGGTGCCGCGCCGATGGCCCTCGTCCTGACGAGCGTCGTGCTCCCGTTCGGTGTCGGTGTCGTCCTCGCGTCGTTCCGACGTGGGTGGCTCATCGGCGTCCTCATGCTCCTGGCAGTGGGCGTTCCGCTCCTCGGACTGGCCGGGTTGACGGGGTTCCCGCTCGGACGGGCTGCGTGGTTCCTGTCCGTCCTGGCCGGGTGGTTCGTCGGCGCGATCGTCGGGAGCCGACGTGACCAGCACGGAACGGGACCCGGAGGTGATCAGCACCACCTCGATTGGGACGTCCGAGGCAAGACCTTCCGTGAGTGGTCTCCGACTGTCGCTCAGGTCGAGGCGAAGGTCCGCGCTCTGGACGGGCGGGACAGGACGCTGGTGTCCGTCGTCCGAGGCCACGGGCGCCTGGACGTGTGCAACGGGGCGAAGGGGCTCTTCGTGCTGTTCGAGGCGGGAGACGTCCGCGATGATGCGTCCTGGCGGATGCCAGCGAAACCCGCTCTCGCCGAGGAGGTCGAGGTACGGATGGGGGACATCGTCGCTCCGGTGGACCGGGGTCTTCTCATCGACCTCGACCGCGCCGTCGCGCTCGCGCCGGCCTTCGCGCTCGGCACTGCTGTGCGCCCGGAGCCGGACTGGTGGGAAGGTCCCCAGGTGTTGACCGTGCGCCCGTCGTTCGTCTGACCGGGAGGGAGGATGACGCACAGCCTGGACCGAGTCGGCCCGGAGCGGATGTCGCGGCGCAGGGTCGTACTGGTCTTCTCGGCCTGGATCCTCGCCGTTGTCGGTGT
This sequence comes from Microbacteriaceae bacterium PS02332, assembly GCA_029959645.1. Taxonomy (GTDB): domain Bacteria; phylum Actinomycetota; class Actinomycetes; order Actinomycetales; family Microbacteriaceae; genus Curtobacterium. Next base: position 17,519 of record JASCOJ010000025.1, read on the forward strand.
GCTGACGGTCTTCGTCTTCGCCCCGACGGCGCTCCATGCCTACGACCGTGCTCATTCGCAAGTCATCAAATGCGACGTGTCGCGCGCGGAACCGTCGTCGGTATCCGTGCAGTCGACCAACTCGTCGAGTACGAATCTTCCGCGGGTGTCGATCAAGACCAAGAACTGCGGGGAGCTCACATTCGAACGCGGAGTGACCGATGGCAACAGGGACCGGATCGCTGCCGAGCTCGATGGTCGAACGTGCGAGTTCACGGTGGGCGCCGGGTCGTTCCGGCTGCGTGCCTTCCTCGGTGTGCTCCGGGTTGCGCCCGAGGTCATGAGCTACGAGGTCGTCCGGTGACGTGCAGCGAGCCAGGGGCGCCCACGGGCGGCTCGGAGACTGACTCGGTCAGGACAGGCCGGAAGTTGTCGAGGCCTGTGCAGTGGGTGATCTCCGTCCTCGTGTTGGCGCTCTTCGCGCTCGTGCTCTTCGTCTTCTTGATCGGGCCGGACATGCTCGCGAAGTACGACAGCGCGCACGTGACGACGATCAGTTGCAAGGTGACAGCTGCCTACGCGGGCTCTGCCTCGAGTCGGTCGCTGAAGGGCGCGGGTACGTCGTCGAACCAGGTCGAGTACCGGTCGCCGGATTGCGGCACGCTCGTGCTGAGCCGAGGGCTCACCGCTGAGTCCGCGGAGAAGAAGGCTGCCGAGATCGTCCGAGGCGAGCGGTACGACTTCCGCATCGGTGAAGGCTCCGCGCGCCTGCGGGGGTTGATCCAGTCCGTCGGTGTCGCCCCCGACGTCTTCGCCGTCCACCGAGGTGACGATTGACCTCCGGGAGTCCCGAGGGGCATCCGGTTCCGGAGTCGCGGGCGTCCGGAGGAACCGGGCTGCAGAAGGACATCGACCTCCAGGGAGACGGATCGGTGGCTGCTGCGAAGTGGAACACGTCGAAGGCCACGGGGTGGGTGCTGTTCTCGCTGTGGGCGTTCGTGATCGTCGTCGTGAGCGCGTTCTTCCTCGCCGGGCCCGCGGTGCTCGGGGCGTACGACGACGCGCATCACGTCACGCTGACGTGTGAGGTCGCTTCCGCGGAGGCGAGCACCGGGTCGGCTCGGTCAGCGAAGGGGATCGGTGCGTCGACACCGCAAGTCGTGATCGAGTCCGCCGATTGTGGCGAGTTCGTGTTGCGCAAGGGGGTCGCCGCGGACAACAGCAGGGAAGTCGCTTCCGGCTTCGAACGAGGAGCGGAGTACGAGTTCGAAGCCGGGGACGGGTCCTTGCGGGTCCGGGGGTTGTTGCAGGTGTTCGGGGTGTCTCCGGAACTCCTCGGCCACCGTCGCGCCTGACGGGTACGGAGGGAGAGCGGCGGGGGCCTCGGCACAGCCGCTGATCGGGGAGGAGGGGAAGTGGAGGAGTCCGCTGTCGGTGCGCCGCCGCGCCGCCCACGCATGCGGAGGCGGATCCTGGTCGACCGTGTCGTCGCGGTGCTCATCGTGCTCGTCGTCATCGTCGTGCCGATCGGCTTCTTCGTGGGCGGACCGGCGTTGCTCACGTCGTACGACCGGTCGCACGTCGTCTCGCTGCGGTGCACCATCCGGACCGCCGAGGTGCACACGACCTCCTCGCGATCGACCCGCGGGGTGGGGTCCTCGAGTGCGGAGATCGTCCTGGGCACGAGTTGCGGCGACTTCGTCGACGCCCACGGTGTCACCGCCGCGAACGGTGCAGCGCTGGCACGTCGGTACGAACCTGGTTCGGTCAGGTCGCTGCGGGTCGGTCAGGGGTCCATCGCACTGCGGGGCCTCCTCGGCGCCTTCCACTTGCTCCCCTCGGTGCGCAACTGACGAGCAGGCGACCGACCTCCCGGGAAGCGCGTCGCCCGAACGGGGGTCGCGCGGGGCAGAGGTGAGCCGTGCCCACGTCCGGACGCCCGATTAGGATCGAGACGCTTGTCGGTTCTTGAGGGGGACGGTCGTCATGCGATCACGCACGCAGTATCCGGGGGTCCGGATGGGGAACGGACGCGCGCTCGCCGCGCTCGCGATGGCGGGTGTCGCTGCGGCGCTCCTGGCCGGGTGCACGTCGTCGGACCGGCCGGTCGAGCACCCGTCCCGCATCCTGCAGACCGTGGACACGCGGCTCGCGGCGGACGGCTCGATCACCGCGATCTCCGACACCGCCATCGCGGTCGGACAGCACGACTCGTCGTCCTCCGTCACGGAGCACGACGCGGCGAAGGCCGCGCGTGACCTGCCGTTGCGTGTGACGACGCAGTACACGACGTCGAAGAAGAGCGGCACGGACCTCGCTGACCTCGCGGGGTACTCCGGCCGGGTCGAGATCGACCTGACCGTCGAGAACCTGACCGTCCGGTCACGGAACCTGACCTACGACGTGGCGGGGGCCTCCCGGACGACGCCGGCGCTCGTCGGGGCGCCGTTCAGCATCGCGGCGTCGACGGTGCTCGCGGGCACGGCCCCGAGCCACGTCGTGACCGACAGCGCCGATGCCGGCGCGGCGACCGACGGTGTCGTCAGCGCGAACGGCGACGGGGACGCGGTCGTGCAGTGGGGCCGCCTGCTGGCGCCGCCCACCTCGGGTGCGAGCAGCACGCTCCACCTCGTCGCGGACGTCGAGGACTTCGCAGCGCCGTCCTTCGACCTCGCCGCACAGCCGGGCATCTCGACCGACCTGTCCTCGACCGGCGTGGTGAACGCGGCGTTCGGGTCGGACACCGACTCCGAGCTGGCGTTGCAGCGGCGGACGATCGACCTCATCTCGCAGGTCAACGAGGTCCTGGCCCGTGCGGGCAGCACCATCACCGAGGTCCGGTCGAACCTCGAGTCGACGTCGTCGACGCTGGGTGTCCGCACGGCGGAGCGCCTGAAGGAGAGCAGCACCTCCCTGGCGAGCACGATGCAGTCGCTGTCCGGCCAGCTCGGGTCGTTGCAGTCCGACCTCGGCGGGACCGTGGGGGCGACCCGGTCGACGGTCCTGCAGCAGCTTCAGGAGACCACGACCAGCCTCGACGCGCTGCTCGGGGACACGTCGGCCACCGTGCCGACACCGGCGATCGACGGCGCCGGGTGCGCAGCCGCCCCGCAGCCGGCCACCGGTGGGCCCAGCGTGTACGGCAACCTCCTCCGCGTCTCCGCGCAGCTCGCCGGGTACGCCGAGGCCAGCGAGGCCTGCAAGCAGCAGGTGAGCGCGCAGCTCGCGGCATCGGTGGGGCCGAGCGACCCGACGGCGGTGACGTGTGCAGCCGAGCCCGCCCGGACCTCCCTGACCTGTGCGCTCTACGCCTCCTCGACGACGATCACGCAGGCGCTCGCCGGGCTCGTCGCGACGGGCGACGCGCTCGCCGCCGGCCTCGAGCCGCAGGTCGCGCAGGACGCGATCGACAGCTACGGCCGGCTCGACCAGCAGCTCGCGGGCATCGACACGGTCCTCGCCGCCCTCGGCAAGGGGGCCGGCGAGGACGCCGGCGACACCGCGGCCGGACTGCAGACACTGGCGGACCGCATCCAGGCCGCCCGCGCGAGCGTGACCCCGCTCGCCGACCAGATCCGGGCCGTGCACACGCAGGCCGACGGCGCCCGCGCGGTCATCGGGACCGCGGGCGACTCCGTGTTCTCCCGGTCCATGCAGGCCCAGAACGCCGCGCTCGCCGCGCGGATCTGCCAGATGGTCGCCCCCACCGCACCTGCGGTCCCGGGTGGCGACCCCTCCGGCGTCCTGCCGGGCCTGCCGACCCTGCCCGGTCTGACCGAGCAGCAGGCCGACGAGCTCCGCTCGTACCTGACCACGACCCCCTGCGTCGACGAGGGCGACGGGCGCACGCTGTCCGCGCCGAGCCCCTTCGACCAGCCGATGGACGCCCGCCTCACCGACCAGACGGCACGCTGGGACGCCGTGGTCGCCCAGACCGACCTCGACGACACCGGGAGCGGCCTCGGCGCGGCGATCGGCACGCTCGACCGTGGCCTCCAGGCCGTGGACGACGCCCGCGTCGCGCTCCGGGACAGCCTGACGTCCGGGCAGGGCACGGTCAGCGGCGCCCTGCAGCAGCTCCAGGCGGCCTCGGCCGCCACGAACGCCGCCGGCGACCAGCTCGAGCGCCAGCTCACCGCCGTCAAGACCGACCAGGACGCGCTGGCACAGAAGGTCAAGACCGCCTTCGCCGACGCCGACGCGGACACGGCGGAGAAGGTCGACGCGCTCATCGGCCAGCAGGTCCGCGACGTCTCGACCCAGGCCGCGAGCAGCAACGCCTCGGTCCTCGCGGCGTTCGACCAGTCCATCGCCGGCCTCCGGACGACGTCGACCGACGTGACCTCCGGCGCCAAGGGCACGATCGACGGACAGCGCGGCAAGCTCGAGCGGGAGAACGCGGCCCTCGCGAGCGCGGTGGACGAGCAGACCGAGCAGAGCCTGGCCCGGATCGACGCGAGCACCTCGGCGTCGACCCGCGACGTCGAGGGCGCCAGCACGCTGCTGACCGGGGACCTCAACCGCGTGATGCTCGACCTCGGTGACCGCCAGGTCAACGGCTCCGGCATCCTCGGCGCGATGGCGACGAGCGCGGCGAAGGCCGACTCGGCCGACTACCAGCTCGCCCTGGCGTCGCAGAACGCTGCCGGCTACGCCAACGTCCGCGCCGAGGACGTGGCGGGCATCCTCCTCCAGCAGGAGCAGTTCCGCGCGTCGCTCGACGCCGCGACGGCGCTGCCGGCGTTCCGGACCGACGTGCCGAAGGGCGCGACCTCGACCACGCTGTACACGTTCACGATCGGGGACGCACGATGACGCACGCCGTCGAGGGCGCAGACGACGCCCGCCGTCCGCGCCAGCCGCTCGCCGTCGTCGCGGTCGCGGTGCTGGTCATCGCCGTGGTCATCGCCGCCGTCGTGCTCGTGGTCGACCGGAACACCCCGGCGGCCGAGGCGGTCCCCGCGACCGTCCCGGTCCCGATCCGGGTGGCGCACGTCCCCCACGGCACCGCGATCGGCGTCGTCGTCACCCTCGGCGACGGCGAGGGGTCCGAGTGGGACGAAGCCGCACAGGGCGCGCTGGTCGCGGAACGTCGTCTCACCCTCGGCGGCACCGACGTGCGGATCGTCACCCGCAACGACGGCGGCAGCGCCGGTGGCGGAGCGGAGGCCGTCGAGGCGCTCGTCGCCGAGGGCGTCGCCGGCATCGTGGTCGCGTCGTCGGGGGCCCACATCTCCGGGGCGCTCGAGGCGGCGTCCGATGCCGGCGTGCCGGTGGTCCTGCCCTACGCGCCGAACGGCAGCGACTCGTGGTCCACCGCGCCCTCCACCGCCTCGACGAGCGCCGCGATGGAGCGTGCCCTCCGTGGTGCGCGGTCGCCGCTCCTCGTCGACCTCGGCGGCGGAGCGCCGTCCGGCCTCCCGGTCGCGCACGTGCTCACCGCCGACGGTGCCGACGACGCCGCCCTCGCGGCGACCGTCGCCGAGCGCACCGGTGCCGTCTCGGCCGAGGGCGCGCCTCCCGCCGGGGACGACCAGACCGGATCGCCCGCCCCGGCGGACTCGGACGCCGTCGTCGTCAGCGGACCGGCGGCACGACAGGGGGCGTTCGTCGCCGCGCTGCAGTCGGCGGACGTCACCGTGCCGGTGGTCCTCACCCCGCAGGCGACCAGCCCCGCCTTCGCCACCGCCCTGACCGACGCGCACGGCAGCCTCTCGGGCACCTTCGTGTCCGCAGGTGTGGCGACCGACGACGCGAGCGCCCTCACCTCGGACGGGCAGGGCCGGGCGATGTCGGCGTTCCTCGGCGGTGTCCGGGTGCTCGCGGACGACGCCGACGCGCGGAACCTCACGGCCGACCAGCCGTTCTCGGCGGTCGCCTGGGCCGCCGACTCCCGCAGTCACGACGCGGTCGTGGCGCTCGTGCGGGCCGTGGGCGCGGCGCGGAGCGACGACCCCGCGGCGGTGTCCGACGCGCTCGCCACGCTCCGTCTCGACGCCGGTGACGGCATCGCCGGGCCGGCGCTGGACTTCCACCGGCAGCAGGCGCTGCGGGCGGACGCGACGGTGTTGGCGGCGTCGGCACAGCAGCTCGGCCTGCGCCCGACGTCGACCGCCGGAGCGGCGGCGTCGCTCGTCTGGTTCCGGGACTCCACCGCCCGCTGACGAGCGCCGCCCACTGACGAGCGCCGCCCGCTGACGAGCGCGACCACGACCCACACCCACCGCCCGACCCAGGAGAGCACGACCCATGCGACTGTTGATCGAGCTCGACGACCGAAGCGGAACGGTCGAGGTCGACGGGTGGGCCGCCGCATCCTGCCTGGGTGAACTGGTCGAGTCCGCGACGGGCATCGCCCTCGAGCCCGGGACGACGCTGGCGGTCGACGGACACCGGACGAGCGTGGACACCCCGCTCCGCGACCTCGTCCTCCTCGAGGGCTCCCGCGTCGCGCGGACGCCGGAGGAACGGCCCCGGCCGGTGGACGGGTGGACCGTCACCCTCGCGGGCGGGCTCCGGACCGGCACCGTCGTCCCGGTCCCACGGTCGCGGAGGCTCGTGGTCGGTCGTGCCCCGCAGGCCGACCTGGTCCTGCCCACCGAGAGCGCCTCGTGGGAGCACTGCACCGTCGAGCGCGAGGACGACGGCGTCCGGATCCGCGACGCCGGTTCGACGAACGGGACCGTGGTCGCGGGGGAGCGGATCGACGAGGACGGTGTGCTGGTCGAGGTGGGGACGAGCGTCATCGTCGGCGGTGCCGTCCTGCTCGTCCGTCCGGCGCTGCACGAGACCCCGGTGCCGGCGCCCGGGTCGCTCCCCAACCTGACGCCCGCCGCGACGGCCCCGTTCAACCGCCCTCCGCGGCCCGGGCGCGACCTCGCCGTCGAGCCGGTCTCCCCGCCGGCGAAGCGGGACGTGCCGCCCGCGTCGAAGTTCAGCTGGATCACGATCGCCGCGCCGCTGGTCCTCGCCGGGGCGATGGTCGCGCTCCTCGGCGACGCCCGGTTCGCGCTCTTCGCCCTGCTCAGCCCGGTCACCGCCATCGGCATGTTCTTCGAGCAGAAGCACCGGCGCGCCAGGAACCTCAAGGAGGAGGACGAGCGGTTCGCCGAGGCGGTCCGCACCTTCCGCGGTGAGATCGCCGCCGAGGCAGCCGTCGAGGCCGCCCGTCGCCAGGAACTCGTCCCCGACCCGGCGACCGTGGTCCGGCGCGCGCTGTTGCCCGCGACGACGCTGTGGCAGCGCCGGGCGGACGACGTCGACTTCCTCAGCCTGCACGCGGGGACGGGCGACGCCCCCTGGCGCCCGCAGCTCGACTCGCGCGCGACGCAGACGAAGCTCGAGGACGCGGCGAAGGCCGCGATCGAGGACAGCAAGCTGACGGCGGCACCGGTCGTGGCCGACCTCAGCGACGCCGGCGTCGTCGGGATCGTCGGTGACCGCGAGGGCGCCCTCGCACTCGCGCGGAGCCTCCTCGTCCAGGCGACCGTGCACTGCGGACCCGCCGACCTGACGGTGGGGGTGTTCTGCGACCGGGGCCGCGAGGACGAGTGGTCGTGGGCCTCCTGGCTGCCCCACACGCGCGTGGCGGGCAGCAGCACCGGACAACGCTGGATGTCGGCGCAGCGCGACCAGGGCGCCGCGGTGCTCCGTGGTCTCCGTGAGTCCATCGACGAGCTGCCGACCCCGGAGCTCCTGGTGGTCATCGACTCCGAGGTGCTTACCGAGGGGCGGGACGCACCGGCCCGCAGCCTGCTCGGACACGGCCGGACGACCCCGGGCCAGGTCCGCCGTCCGGGCGAGCGCCCGCGCCGCGTGAGCGGGATCGTCATCGCGACGAACGAACAGCAGCTCCCCGCCGCGTGCACGACGATCGTCACGGTCGGCGCGGACGCCGCCGCCACGGTCACCCGACCGGAGGACCGCACGCGCGTCGAGGACGTCGTGCTCGCCGGTCTCGCTCTCCCCGACGCCGAGCAGTGCGCCCGGCACGTCGCCCACTTCGACGACCCGGAGCTGCTGGTGCCGGGGGCATCGCTGCCGTCGCTGGTGCGCCTGCCGGACCTGCTCGCGGACGCCGCTCCGGCCTCCGGTGCCGTCAGCGCATCGGCCGCGACCGGTCCGGCCGCGATCCGGGCCGCATGGGAGGCCCGCACCGGCTTCTCGACGCCGATCGGCTCGTCCGAGAGCGGCGTCCTCGAGATCGACCTGGTCCGGGACGGTCCGCACGGCCTGGTGGGCGGCACGACCGGTTCGGGCAAGAGCGAGTTCCTGCGGTCGTTCGTCGCCGGGCTCGCCGCCCGGAACGACCCGACCCGCCTGAACTTCCTGCTCGTCGACTTCAAGGGCGGTGCGGCGTTCGCCGCCTGTGAGCGCCTGCCGCACACGATCGGCACGATCTCGAACCTCGACGAGCAGCTCGCCGACCGTGCGATCCGGGCCCTCGAGGCGGAGCTCGGCCGCCGGCAGCGGGTGTTCGCCGCGGCGGGGGCGGACATCGACGACCTCGACGCCTACCTGGCGACGAAGCCGTCCGAGCCGATGCCGCGTCTGCTCTTCGTGGTGGACGAGTTCGCGATGCTGGCGAAGGACTTCCCGGACGTCCTGACCTCGCTCGTGGCGATCGCCGCGGTGGGCCGGACCCTGGGCGTGCACATGGTCCTCGCGACGCAGCGCCCCGCCGGCGTCGTGAGCGAGGACATCCTCGCGAACACGAACATGCGCGTCGCCCTGCGGGTCCAGAGCCGCGAGGACTCGACGAACGTCATCGGTGTGCCGTCCGCCGCGGGGATCAGCCGCCAGCAGACCGGCCGTGCCTACGTGAAGCTCGGGCAGGACGACATCACCCCGGTGCAGACCGCGCTCGTCACCGGTCGTGCCCGCGACCTCCGCGCCGAGCAGCCGGTGACCGTGCGCCCGACCGACGTCTTCGGCGTCCCGGCCCCGGTGGCGTCCTCCGCGCCGACGGCCGACGACCTGACCGACCTCGACGTCCTCATCGACGCGATCCGGACGGCGAACGACGAGGCCGGGTACGCCCCGCCGCGTCCGATCTGGCCCGAGGCGCTCGGTGCGTCGGTCCCGCTCGACGCGCTGCTGCCGGAGGGCGGCGCCGTGCCGGACGGCGCACCGACGACCCGGGTGCCGGTCGCCCTCGCCGACGACCCGGACAACCAACGCCAGGTCCGCACCGGGTGGGACCTGGCCGAGGGCAACCTCATGCTCATGGGCATCCCCGGGAGCGGGACGAGCACGGCCCTCGCGTCGATCGCCCTGCAGCTCGCCCGGACCACCAGCCCGGACGACCTCGACCTCCTCGTCCTCGACATGGGTGCCGGCGACCTCGCGCCGCTGGCCGACCTGCCGCACACGAGTGCCTACGTCGGCTCCGGTGTCGGTGCGGCCGAGCTGCAGACGCGGATGCTCCGGCACCTGCGGACCGAGCTCGACCGGCGGCGGGCGGCACCGGGCGGCCGACGTGCGGTGGTCCTCCTCGACGGCTTGGCGGCCCTCCGCGACGAGTTCCAGGACTTCGAGGGGCAGCAGCTCCTCGACGCCCTGTACCGCGTCTACGCCGAGGGGCCGGCGCTCGGCATCTCGTTCGCCGTCTCGACGACCCGCGCGAAGGCCGTCCCGTCCGCGATGGACGAGGTCACGACGCAGAAGTGGCTCTTCCGGCTCGCCGACCCCTACGACTACGCCACCATCGGCGTCCGCCCGAAGGACGTCCCGCCGCCGGTACCCGGACGCTTCATCGACTCGACGGCGAAGCTGCAGTCGCACGTGGGCACCCCGGCGGGCACCCTGACCGAGGCCGTCCGCGCCGTCCGCGAGCACTGGGGTGACGCGGCGCCGAAGGCCAGCGCCGTCGGTCGGCTCCCGGGCTCCGTCGCGGTCACCGACCTGGCCGTCCCCGCCCGGTTCGACACCGAGCCCTGGCAGCTGCCGGTCGGCATCGCCGAGGACGACCTCGGGACGGCCGTGCTCGAGGTCTACGACGGCGAACACGTCCTCGTCGCCGGTCCGGCCCGCTCCGGCAAGTCGTCGGTGCTGCTCGCCCTGGCCGAGGCGGTGCGCGGCGTCGACGGCGTGCGCCCTGCGGTGTGGGGCATCTGCGACCGTCGTTCACCGCTCGCGACCGCGCTCGACAGCGGTGCGGTCGACCGCCTCGCCGTCGGTGCGGACGAGGTCCCGGCGCTCCTCGCGGGCATCCGCCTCGAGCGCGGGCCGGTGTTGCTGCTGATCGACGACGCCGAACGCTTCGACGACGGCGACCAGGGCATCGCGTCGCTCCTCGCGTCCGAGCGCCCCGGCCTTTGCGTCGTCGCGGCCGGACGGTCCGCCGACCTCCGCTCGGCGTACAGCCACTGGACCCGGACCGTCCGGAAGGCCCGCTGCGGCGTGCTCCTGCAGCCCGACGTGGACTACGACGGCGAGCTCCTCGGCGTCACCCTGCCCCGGCGGTCGCCGGTGGCGCTGACGGTGGGCCGTGGCTACGCCGCGTCGGGAGGCGCGGTGCGGCTCGTGCAGACCGCCTCGGCCGCCGCCGGCTGACGACGGCGGGTCGCCGGCGGCGAGGGCGGGTCGCCGGCTGACGACGCGGGTCGCCGGCTGACGACGCGGGTCGCCGGCCGACGACGGCCGGTCGCCGGCCGACGACGGCCGGTCGCCGGTCGACGCCGCCGGTCCGGCCGGTCGACCCGGGAGGGCCGGTGGCTCAGTCGCGGGTCGTGACCCCGAACGGGTCGCTCTCGAGGTCGGTGAAGTTGCCGACCGTCGCCCGGACCGTGCACGACGGCGCCACGGACAGCGCGGTGACGACCAGACCGTCGGACGACACCGCGAGGGCGCCGGAGCAGCCGTCGGCGAACCGCACCCCGGACTCCCCACCGGCCACGTCGACGAGCATCTCCGACGGCGTGCCGGTGCTCGGGCTGCGGTAGAGCGGGTTGAGTTCGTCGGCGCCGCTCGGCCAGACCGGGACGAGGGTGACCGGCAGGGTGGTCTGGCTGACGGTCCGGTCGGGCGTGCGGACGTCGATGCCCTGGAGGCGTTGGACCGGGTACGCGGTGCCGGTGACCGCCTGGTCGGTGACGGCTGCGGTCGTCGCGGCACCGACGCCGTCCAACCACTCCTGCAGTCCGGACCCGGACCCGCTCGCCCCGCCCGACCCGACCGCGTCGAGCGGCACGGTCGCCTGCACCGTCACCGACTCGCCGGCCCCGATCGTGATGCCGGACAGGGTCCAGGCGCACGCGGTGTCCACCCCGGTCAGCGACGGCTGGTTCCGTCGGCCGGAGACACCCTCGCCGGTCCACGTGACGACGGGGCACGCGGCGCCCCGTCCCGCTCCCGGGACGACCTCGAGCAGCGGACCACGAAGCGGCGCGGTCTGCGCGGCGTAGGTGACGTCGACCTCGACCGTGCCGGCCTCCGGGTCGACGACGGCCTTGCGGGTGGTCGTCAGCCCGCTCGGCAGGGGGCGGTCCTGTTCGTACGCGCTCGCGGCCGGTGCACCGCTCGAGCCGGATGCGGGCCGCTGCTTCCCCCCGCCGGGCAGCCACACGACCGCCGCCACCACGAGCACCACGACGAGGGCGACCGCGACGCCGCCGAGTGCGAGCATCCTGTTCGTCAACCAGTCCGGACGGCGCAGCCGTCGGCGCGGCGCCTCGGCCTGGTCCGGGACGACCGCGACCGGCGGGCGGGCGAGGGGACGGATGACGGTCCGCGAGCCGGCGGTGCCGAGTTCGGGCGTGGGGCCGACCGCCTCATCGGCCGCGACGAGGTCCGTGCCCACGTCGGCACCGCCTCCTGCTCCGGCCGTGCCGGTCCCGGCCGGGTCGCTGGCCGCCCCGCGGACGACGGTCGCCGGCCGCGCCACCTCGTCGAACGCGTCCGGGTCCGCCACCGGGTCGAGTGCCGGGGCGTCGCGCACGGAGCGGACGAGCCGGCGCAGGGTGGCGGCGGCGTCGACCGCGGACGGTCGGGCGGCCGGGTCCTTCGCCAGGAGCGACGACAGGGCGGCCCACACGGCGTCCGGCACGTCGAGCCGCGGCGGCGTCGACGTCACGTGGCGGTAGGCCACCGCGAAGTCCGTGCCCGGGCCGGCGAAGGGGGTGCGCCCGGACAGGAGCTCGTAGAGCAGCACGCCGGCGCCGTAGACGTCGGAGGCCGGACCGGAGCGGCCCTGGCTGATCGACTCGGGCGCCATGTACTGCGGGGTGCCGAGCAGGCCCGTCGTCGTGTGGTCGCGGTCTGCCACGACCGAGGCGATGCCGAAGTCGGACACGCGCACGGCGCCCGTGCTGCCGGCGGACCAGGCGTGGTCGAGCAGGACGTTGTCCGGCTTGACGTCGCGGTGGCTGACACCCCGCTCGTGCGCGGCGGCGAGGGCGTCGAGCGTCTCCGCGGTGATCGTCAGCGCGTCGCGTGGGGGGAGGGTCCGGACGGCGAGGAGGAGGTCGCGGGCCGAACCGCCGCCGACCAGGTCCATGACGATCGCGAGCCGGTCACCCTCGACGACGAGGTCCCGCACCCGCACGATCGACGGGTGTTCGAGCGCGAGCAGCACCGAGCGCTCGCGGACGAAGCGCTCGACGACGTCGGGTTCGGCGGCCAGTTCGGCGCGCAGGAGCTTCGCGGCGAACTGCTCACCGGTGGCGGTGTGCTCCGCGCGCCAGACCTCGCCCGACGCCCCCGTCCCGAGGAGGTCGACCAGCCGGTACGACGCACCGAGCGGCTCGCCCCGGCCGTACTGCGCGTGCTGCCCGTCCTGCGCCACAGATCCCCCGAACCCCCGATCACCGGCGAGTCACCGACGGCCCGATGTTACCGGCCGGACACCGGCGCCGCGTACTGCACGTCGACCGTGTGGTCGACGAACCCCTGGCGCCGGTAGAGCGCGAGCGCGGGCGCGTTGTCCCCCTCGACGTAGAGCGCGACCGCGTCGAGACCACGGCCGACGAGACGGGCAGCACCGGCACGCATGAGGACGCCGCCGAGGCCGCGTCCCTGCAGGTCGGGCCGCACCGCGACGGCGTAGTACTCGCCGACGCCGTCCTCGACCTTGAGCCAGCACGACCCGGCCAGACGGCCGTCGGCGTCGCGCAGCAGGACGAGGTCGTCGCCGGAGAACCAGGCGTCGGACTCCCGGGCGCGCAGGTCGTCGAGCGTCATCCGGCCCTGCTCGGGGTGCGACGCGAAGGCGGCGGCGTTGAGCGCGAGCCAGTCGGTCTCGTCCTCGCTGGACCCGGCGCGGAACGCGTCCAGTCGGTGACCGGCCGGGAGGCCCGGGTCCGGTGCCGACGTCGGCACCGGTGCGCGCAACTGCAGCAACGTCCGCTCCGCCGACCACCCGTTCCGCGC
>JASCOJ010000260.1 GCA_029959645.1 Microbacteriaceae bacterium PS02332
TGGCGGAGGAGCCGGCCGGTTTCCCGGAACGGCGAGAGGACCCCAACATGCACCGGTATCCCGCGGTCTCGTGCTGCCAGGGCGGCGTTGCCGCTGGCGGCCAGGATGGCGAGGACGAGGACGACGCCGGGCAGGACGAGTGCCCAGAGGGCGTTTCCGACATCAACCATGCTGATGCCGTCTCGTCGTGCCGACCTCATCGGCCGAGTCCGCGCGAGGCATGGGAAACACGGTGAGCGCAGCAATGATGAGGCGGGCGCTGCCGATGTCGCGTCCTTTAACCAGGGATGGGATCTCATCTACCGGCGTCGCCGGTTCCGGCTCGAACTGACG
>JASCOJ010000261.1 GCA_029959645.1 Microbacteriaceae bacterium PS02332
GCCGCGTAGTGGTCCGCCGCCCGGTGCGGGTCGGGCGCGACGATGATCCCTGCCGCGGCGAGGTCCGCGAACCGGGCGGCGATCAGCCGCTCGGGTCCGTCTGCCAGCTGGCGGCCGCCCGCGGGCACGGTCCGGCCGGACTCGAGGAGCATCTTCACCACCGCGTAGTCGGACGACCGGAGGGTCTGGGTCGCGACGCGCCGCTTGAAGGCGAGGAGCGCCGCGGTCAGGTCCCGGTCCGTCCGGAGTTCCTCGTCGGCCGCCTGTTCCACCGCAGCCAGCAATGCCGACGAGGCCTGCTCGACGACGACGCCGAACAGCCCGTC
>JASCOJ010000262.1 GCA_029959645.1 Microbacteriaceae bacterium PS02332
GGTTCGTCGCGAACGCGGCGACCTGCGCGAGGTGCGTGACCACGATGCCCTGCGTGCGCTCGGCGAGCTGCGCCAACCGTCGCCCGATCTCGATCGCCGCGGCTCCGCCGACGCCGGCGTCGACCTCGTCGAAGCCGAAGGTGGGCACCGTGGTGCTGCCGGCCCTCACGACCGCGATCGCGAGCATGACGCGGGAGAGCTCACCGCCCGACGCGCCCTTGCTGAGGGGGCGCGGGTCCGGGCCGGAGTGCGGCTGGAGGAGGATGGCGACCTGGGCGCGACCGTGCCGACGGTACTCGCCGGCGTCGGCGACCTCGACCACGA
>JASCOJ010000263.1 GCA_029959645.1 Microbacteriaceae bacterium PS02332
GCAAGGAGCAGAAGGCCCGTCTCGGCAAGCTCGACGGCGAGGCCATCACCGCCGAGACCCTCGCCGGCGCCCCGATCACCGCGAAGCTCTCGAAGGCCCCGGGCAACGACGCAGCCGTGGGTGGCGTCAAGGTCGTCACCGACAAGGCCTGGTTCGCAGCGCGACCGTCCGGCACCGAGGACGTGTACAAGATCTCCGCCGAGAGCTTCGTGAGCCAGGAGCACCTCGAGCAGGTCCAGCGCGAGGCCAAGGAGATCGTCGACGCGGCACTCGGCGCCTGAGGCGTTGCCAGCCGGGCGCAGGTCCTGCAGGCTGGGGA
>JASCOJ010000264.1 GCA_029959645.1 Microbacteriaceae bacterium PS02332
GGGCTGCACCGCGACCCGGAGCACCGGCTCCGCGTGCGTGCCATGGCCGCCGGGATCGGGTGGGAGAAGTCGCGGGTCAGCCACCAGGTCACCCGGATGGTCGCACGTGGCCTCGTCGCGCGGGCCGCCTGCCCGACCGACGGGCGCGGCAGCTGGATCGAGATGCCCGCGGACGGGCGGCGCGCGGGGCTGCGCGGCATCCGCGCCCACACGGCGGCACTCGAGCAGCTGTTCTGGAGGCCCGTGGGCACCGACGCGGACGTGCTGCGGTCCGTCTCGCACCGGGGCCTCGACGCCCTCGGACCGGTGGTCGCGGA
>JASCOJ010000265.1 GCA_029959645.1 Microbacteriaceae bacterium PS02332
CATGAGCCACTGGCGAGCACCGCGCGAGCCGTCGTTGCGGTCCGGCAGCGTCCGCAGCGCGAGCAGCACCGGGCCGCCGAGCACGAGGGGCAGCGGCACGAACATCATGAGCAGCATGTGCTGCACCATGTGCGACGAGAAGTGGATCATGCCGTAGACGGCCGGGCCGCCGGACGTCGTCCAGATGAACACCGCGCACCCGATGAGCCACGCGATCGTGCGGCCGACCGGCCAGGCGGCCCCGCGCTGCCGGAGCTTCCGGACGCTCCACAGGTACCAGCCGGCACCGGTGACGGCGAGCGCGAGCCACATC
>JASCOJ010000266.1 GCA_029959645.1 Microbacteriaceae bacterium PS02332
GCGTACTGCCCACGGCTGGTCGCCGTCGACAGGTCCGCGGGCCGCCGGACGGCGGAGAGCACCTTCTCCTTCTCGGCGCGGAGGTGACCGGCCGTGAACGAGCCGGGCTCCTCCATCGCCGTGAGGGCGAGGAGCTGCAGCAGGTGGTTCTGGATGACGTCCCGCGCTGCGCCGATGCCGTCGTAGTACGCGGCGCGTCCGGCCACGCCGATGTCCTCGGCCATCGTGATCTGCACGTGGTCGACGTAGTTCGAGTTCCAGATGGGTTCGTACATCTGGCTCGCGAACCGGAGCGTCAGGAGGTTCTGGAC
>JASCOJ010000267.1 GCA_029959645.1 Microbacteriaceae bacterium PS02332
CTTCATCGTCGAGAGGGAAACAACCCAGACTACCGACTAAGGCCCCTAAGCGTGTGCTAAGTGGGAAAGGATGTGGAGTTGCACAGACAACCAGGAGGTTGGCTTAGAAGCAGCCCCCCTTGAAAGAGTGCGTAATAGCTCACTGGTCAAGTGATTCCGCGCCGACAATGTAACGGGGCTCAAGCACACCGCCGAAGTCGTAGATTTCGCACACTAGACAAGCCTTCGTGGTGCAGTCGTGCGGAGTGGTAGGAGAGCGTCGTGTGGCGAGTGAAGCGGCGGAGTGATCCAGCCGTGGACGCCACACGAG
>JASCOJ010000268.1 GCA_029959645.1 Microbacteriaceae bacterium PS02332
GCGCCCGGTACGTCGTCGTGCTCGCCGTCGCCGGGGCGAACGGCACCACGGCCGCGGCGACCAGGTACGCGACCGCGAGGAGCAGCACGGCGCCGACGACGAGCGTCACGGGCCTCCGGACGGCGGGACGGGGGCGGACGACAGACGGCACGAGACCGCAGCGTACTGGAGGCCCGGCCCGGCTCCGCTGACCAGCCCGCCTCCGGCGCGGCCGGCGCCCTCGGTGCGCTCAGACCGGCCCGTGCACCCGCCGCTGCGCGTGCGCGACGGCCCAGAGGCCGACGGCGCTCGCCGCGGCCACGTTGAGCG
>JASCOJ010000269.1 GCA_029959645.1 Microbacteriaceae bacterium PS02332
GACCGCAGCCGCGGGTTCGTGTACGCCGTCTCCACCACGGGCGTCACCGGGGCCCGCACCGGTGTCGACGTCGCGGCCCGGACGGTCGTCTCCCGCCTGCGGGCCGCCGGTGTCGAGCGAACGTGCGTCGGACTCGGCATCTCCACGGCCGACCAGGTCGCCGAGGTGCTCGAGTACGCCGACGGCGTGATCATCGGCTCGGCGTTCGTCCGGGCTCTCGCCGACCTCGGTGCGGCCGGCGTCGGCGCGCGGGCGGCGGAGCTCGCCGCCGGGGCCGCGCGGCGCTGACCGCGGCCGCGATCCCGACC
>JASCOJ010000026.1 GCA_029959645.1 Microbacteriaceae bacterium PS02332
GGCGGGCCCCGGGCCGCCCCCCCTGGCCGGGTGGGGGCCCACCGGCGGCCCCCCCCCCGGGGGGGGGGGGGGGCCCCTCCTGTCTGTGTCGCCGCCGTTCAGCGGTGGGGCGGGTCAGTGCCGGCGCTGGTCAGCGACGGAGCGGATCAGTGCTCCGTGGAGCGGCGCCGGCGAGCGAACGCCAGCACGGTGAGGCCGACGAGCAGCAGGACCGCCGCCGTCCCCACCAGCGGGGCCAGGTGCGCGCCGGTGTAGGCGAGTGCGGCCTGGACCGGGGTGCGCGTCGCGGGGTCCGCGGCCGCCGTCCCGTTCGTGGTGCCGCTGCCGACCGGGCTCGTGCTGCCGTTCGGGCTCGTGCTGCCGTTCGGCGTGGTGCTGCCACCCGTGGTGCCGGTGGCCGGCGTGGTGCCGGAGCCGGAGCCGGATCCGGAGCCGGATCCGATGCCGACGCCGGGGATCAGGCTCGGGTCACCCGACGGGAGGGTGCCGGTGCCGACGCCGGGAGCGGCCGTCGGGCCCGTGCCCGTGCCCGTGCCCGGGGTCGGGATCGGGATCGGGATCGGGGTGGTGCCGGGCGTCGGGGTGACGGTCGGGTCACCCGTGCCCGTGCCCGTGCCCGAGCCCGTGCCCGTGCCTGTGCCCGTGCCGACGCCGGGGGTCGCGGTCGGGTCGTCCGAGGGGTCGGTACCCGGTGCCGGAGTGGGGCCGGTACTGGGCGCCGGGGCCGTGGTCGGGCCGCCGGTGGGTGCGGTGCCGGGCGTGGGCGTGGTGCCGGGGGTGGGGGCCGTGGTCGGGCCGCCGGTGGGTGCGGTGCCGGGCGTGGGCGTGGTGCCGGGGGTGGGGGCCGTGGTCGGGCCGCCGGTGGGTGCGGTGCTCGGCGCCGGCGTGGTGCCGGGCGTGAGGGTGCCGGTCGGGTCGGTGCCGGGCGTGGGGGCCGTGGTCGGCTCACCGGTCGGTGCGGTGCCGGGCGCCGCGGCCGAGGAGGGGACCCAGGCGGCGAGGTAGCCGTTGACCTGGACGTTCTTCGAGCCCTGCAAGTGGACGGTCAGGGTGCCGTTCGCGTCGGTCGTGAGGACCTCGTCGTGGTACCCGAGGGCGTCCGTGTACCGCTGGTCGGCGTGCGCGCGGCCCATCTCGACCTCGATGGTGGTGTCGAGCGCGGGCTGGTCGCCCACGACGACGCCGATGCCGGTCGAGCGGTCCTTGCCGGCTCGGACGCTCGAGACGAGGTCCTGGCCGGGGGTGGCCGACAGGTTCGACGCGTGGTTCGTCACGGTCTGGGCACCCGAGGCGTACGACTTGCGGGCGGCCAGCATGGCGGTGATGGCGTCGTGGTACGGCGACTCGGTCGTCATGTACGAGTCCGCGGCCTCCCACATGTCGCCGTAGAAGACGGTGGGGACGGTGTCCTTGTTCGTCAGCTCGAGGGCGTACGCGGCGGGGATGTTGTACGGCGCGTAGCGCTTGTCGGTCTTCGCACGGTCCGCGGTGTAGATCGCGTACTGGGCGAGCTGGTACTCCTTGGTGCCGTACGGGTGCCCGTCCGCCTGCGCCGCGGTGAGGGGGATCTCGGCCATGACGTTGTGCTCGGTGTCGTGGTTCGTCACGAAGGACCAGTTCGGGATGACGTTCGCCGAGACGGGGCCGCTGCCGGTGCGGTTCGAGAACGAGTTCGTCACCGTCGTGCTGAGCGCCTGCGTCGGGTTCGCCTTGCCGAGGGAGTTGAGGTACGCGTAGTACATCTCGTCGTCGTAGGCGAGCTGGCCGTTGCCGGTGCCGTTCAGGTACGGCACCTGCTCGTCGACGTAGGACTCGATGTAGTTGAGGTGGTCGAGCTGGTCGTTGCCGTAGCGCTTCGCGAAGAGGTCGGCGGACTGCTGCAGGACCTCCTTGTTGTAGTGCCCGGCAGCGTCGTAGCGGAAGCCGTCGAAGCCGTACTCGTCGAGGAGGAACTCCTCCCAGTTGCGCTGCTCCGCCTGCACCTTCGCCGAGGAGTTGTCGACGTCCTGGCCGAGCAGGAACTCGTACTGCAGGTTGTTCTCGTTGACCCCGCTGGTGTCGTCGTCGAAGCGGAGCGCGGTGATGCCCTGCTCCGAGCGTCCCGAGTAGCCCGGCTGGGAGCCGATGTAGTCGTTCGTCGAGTTCTGCGCGACCGAGTCACTCCGGCCGATGATGTCCGCCCGGACCTGGTCGTCGGTCGCGTCCGCGCTGCCGCCGTAGCCGTGCTGGCGCAGGTAGTCGAGGTAGCTGATCGTCGTCGCGCCCGGCTGCTGCTCGTCGTAGTGGAGCAGGAGCGAGCGCCAGATCGGACCGTGGTCGGTGTGCTCGACGGCGTAGTAGCCGTCGACCGTCAGGTAGGAGTCGATGGCGTTGATCTCGCCGTAGCGCTGCGCGTCGGTCGAGGCGAGCCACTCCGGCAGGTGGTTCTTCGTGTCGTTCGGCCCGAAGTAGCGGTACGGCTTGCCGTCGGGGTCGAGCAGCACGCGGTCCGTGCCGATGTCCTGGGGGGAGATGCCGTTGAGGTCCGAGCTGTCCCACTGCCCGAAGGTGCCGTACTTCTGCTGCCCGGCCGGGCTGCCCTTCGTGTAGACCTCGTAGAGCTTGTTGCGGACGCGGTCGTCGTTCGGGTTGCCCCACTGGTCGACGGCGGTGACCCGGACGACCTCGCGGTCCTGGTAGTTGTAGACCTGGTTCGGGACGAGGTCGGCCTGCACGTGCATGCCGGCGTCGTGCATCGCGGCGATCGCGGTCTTCAGCTCGGCGCTCGTGCCGTACTTCGTGGCCGTCGCGCCGTCGTGGCCGGCGGGGAACTCGCCGAGGTCGTACCGGTCGGTGACCGCGTACCCCTCCTCGTTGTAGGCGTTCAGCGCGCGCGACGCCGGAGCGGTCCAGACGTCGGTGACGCCGAGGTCGGCCAGGGTCTTCGCCTGCTTCGTGAGCGTGGCGTAGGTGTCGCTCTCGTACGGCTGGAAGAAGCTGAAGTCCTGGAAGATGACGTGGCTGTCGAGCGCGTCGCCGGAGACGAAGGTGGGGCTGCCGACGCTGCCGGCGGCGTTCGCCGCCGGGGCGACGACGACGCCGGAGAACGCGACGAGCGCGCACGCCGACAGCGCGATGGGAAGGGTCTTCCGCATGGGATCCGATCGGGGTTGGGTCCGAGAGTCGCAGCCGGAGGTCGGCCGCGTGCCTCGTCGTGGCGTGGAATGGGTGGTTCCGGCCATGAACGACTTGGGCAACAGTTGATGCTAAACGGGCCCGAACTGATCGGACGTACAGCGGGCGGAAGCGTGCGGCGAACCGCACACTTCCGCCCGCTGTGTCCAGGGCGCGCGGCTCGTGCCGCGCTGGGGGAGTCCGAGGACTACGGCACGAGGTGCCCCGCGGCCTCGAGGATGCGGTACCACTCCTCGCGGCTGAGCTCGACGTCCGAGCCGGCGGCCGAGTCCCGCACCCGCTGCGGGTTCGTCGTCCCGAGCACGACCTGGAAGTGTGCGGGGTGCCGGGTGATCCACGCCACGGCGATGCCGGTCGGGGTCACGCCGTGCGCCGAGGCGACCTCCTCGAGGACGTCGTTGAGGTCGGCGTACTGCTCACGGTCGCCCAGGAAGACGCCGTCGAAGAAGCCCTTCTGGAACGGCGACCAGGCCTGCAGGGTCACGTCGTTCAGGCGCGAGTAGTTGAGGATGTCGTTGTCCCGGTCGACGGACTGGTCGACCGCGGCCATGTTCGCGGTGAGGCCCTGCGTGATGACGTTCGCGTGCGTGATGCTCAGCTGCACCTGGTTGAACGCGAGCGGCTGCCGCACGGACTTCTTCAGCAGCTCGACCTGCCCGGGCGTGTGGTTCGAGACACCGAAGTGGTGCACCTTGCCGGCGGCGTGCAGCTCGTCGAACGCCTTCGCGACCTCGTCCGGTTCGACCAGCGCGTCCGGGCGGTGCAGGAGCAGCACGTCGATGTAGTCGGTGCGCAGGGCCTCCAGGGACTCCTCGACCGACGAGAGGATGTGCTCGTACGAGAAGTCGAAGTACGCGCTGTCGGCCGTCGGCCGGATGCCGACCTTGGTCTGCAGCTGGATCTCCGCGCGCTCGGCGGCGGACAGCGTGACCGCCCCGCCGAAGCGCTCCTCGCAGCCGTGCCAGCCGCCGTAGACGGCAGCGTGGTCGAACATCGTCACGCCCGCGTCCCGCGAGGCGGCGTACAGCGAGCGGATGTCCTCGTCGCTCATGTCGTTGATCCGCATCAGCCCGACGACGACGTCGGCGGCGGTGAGGTCCGTCTGTGGCAACTCCAGTGTCTTCACCCGGCCGATCCTGCCAGCCGCTGCCCGCGGGCGCGAGGCCCTGGCGGTACCGGTCAGCCGTGCTGCACGGTCAGTCGAGCAGGACGACGACCACGCCGTGCTCGCCGTCGCCCCAGGTCGCGGTGAGGTGGTCGCCAGCGGGCACGGGCGTCCCCACGACGCGGAGGACCGCCAATGCGCCGTGCCCGGTCGCCACGGTCGTCACCGACCCGATGGTCTCGGCCCGGACGCCGGTCACCGCGGGGGAGTCCGCGGCGGACCCGCTGCCGACCGCGCTGCCCTCCCCGTCGAACGTGCCGGAGCCGTCAGCGCGTTCGAGCACGGCCTCGTGGCCGCCCGTCGCGACCGCGCGCCGCACGACGTCGGCGTAGACGGGGTCCCCGACGGCGTCGTACACCCAGCGTCGACCGAGCACGGAGTGGTCCATCTCGGTGACGAGGAACGCCTCGGCGCCGTCGAGCGGGGCGCCCCGGTAGGTCAGTGGGACGTGCAGCACCGGACCGGACCCGGCACGCACGAGGTACGTCTCCACGCCGACCTCGCCGGCCGGGTCGTCGAACCGGAAGCGGCCGACCTGCTCCACGGTCGTCCCGGGAGCCACCCCGCTCCAGCGCTGCTGCGGCAACCACCCGCTGATCGCCGCGAGCTTGGACGGTCGGAGTTCGGCGTTGTGGATGACGGCCATGCCGCGAACCTACCGCGCGCGCCACCGCCCGTACGCTGGAGCCGTGCGCGACGACCTCCTCCCCGTGCTCGCGTGCCCGGTGTGCGCCGAGCCCCTCGCCCGCACCGCTCCAGGGCAGGCCGGGTGCGCGAACGGCCACCGGTACGACGAGGCGAAACAGGGCCACCTGACCCTCCTGCCCGCGAAGCGCCGTGCCCTGACCGCGGACACCCCGGCCATGGTGGATGCGCGGATCCGCTTCCTCGGACGCGGTCACTACGCGCCGGTGGAGCGGGCGCTCGCCGACGTCACCGCCGCCGTGCCCGCACCGGGTGTCGTCCTCGACGTCGGGTCGGGCCCCGGGACTTACCTGGCGCACGCCCTCGACGCCGCAGCTCCGCACGGCGGCACCGGTCCGGCAGGTACGGACGGGCCGGACGGGAGGCTCGGGGTCGCCCTGGACCTGTCGGCCGTCGCGATCCGACGGGCGGCGCGCGTGCATGCGCGCGCCGGTGCGGTCGTCGGGGACGTGACCGAGCGCCTCCCGGTCGTCGACGACGCGGCTGCCGTCGTGCTGGACGTCTTCGCGCCACGCAACCAGCGCGAGTACGCCCGCGTGCTGCACCCCGGCGGGGTGCTCGTGGTGGTGACCCCGCGGGCCGGGCACCTGGCGGAGCTCGCCGAGGCGACCATCAGCGTCGACCCGGAGAAGGAGCGGCGGCTGCACGACTCCCTCACGCCGGCGTTCGTGCTCGCCTCGAGCGAGGACCTGACCTGGACGATGGACCTGTCCGCTGAGGACGTCCACGACGTCGTGCACATGGGGCCGAGCCACCACCACGTCGCGGCTGACCAGGTCTTCCGGCCGACGACGGTGACCGCCGCGGTGACGGTCAGCACCTGGACCCCGGCCGGCTGACGGTCGTCCGTAGGATCTGGGCATGCCCTCGATCCCCGAGCACCTCGTCGCGCAACCGACGCTCACCACGGAACGGCTGACGCTGACCCAGCTCGGCCCCGAGCACCTGGACGCGACGATCGCCGCGCTCGACGACGAGGACGCCATGCGCCTCACCGGCACGCGGACCGCCTTCACGCGCGAGCAGGTGCTCGCCCATCTCGCAGGCCTCCCCGGTGCGTCGGACCGCGCCGACTTCGCCGTGCTCGACGCCTCCGGTGCCTACCTCGGAGAGGTCGTCCTCAACGACCTCGAGGAGGACGACCTCGCGATGAACTACCGGATCGCCCTCGCCGCACCGGCGCTCCGCGGTCGTGGGTTCGGCACCGAAGCCGGTCGTGCCGTGGTCGCCTGGGCCTTCGACGTCGTCGGGCTGCACCGCATCTCGCTCGACGTCTTCGCGTTCAACCCCGGAGCGCAGCGGTCCTACGAGAAGATCGGCTTCCGCGTCGAGGGGCGGGCACGGGACACGCTCCGCTGGGACGGGACGTGGACCGACTCCGTCCTCATGGGGATGCTCGCGACCGATCCGCGCTAGGCGGGCCTACCGGCGGGTGCTCTGCAGGTACCCCGCCCACGCCGCGGGGGCGTTCACGGCGAGCCAGTCGGCGAGGTCGAGGTAGTGCTTCGCCATGTCCGCGACGTGGAAGAGGTCCTGCCCCTTCGCGTTCCGCGCCTGGGTGCCGGGGTAGCGACCCGCGGCCCAGTACCGGATCTCGGTGATCGCGGACGGGTGCACCTCGCGGGGCTTCCGGAAGCCGTTGTGCACGACGAGCACCCCGGGGTGGACGTCGATCGCGGTCCGGGCCAGTCCGATGCAGAGCACGATGATGCCGGCCGAGACGAGCACCATGACGAGCCCGGCGATGAGCATGGCCGGCCCGTCGTCCGGGTCGTCCATGGTGACGAGCCCGCCGACCGCGAGCAACAGGCTGATCGGTGCCATGGCGATGCCGACGACGAGCAGGATCATCCACCGCCACGTCGCGATCCGCACCCGGAACAGCGGTGGTGGTGTGGTGCCGACCGGGACGGGCCGGACGTGGACGTCGTTGATCTCCCCCATGCGGCCCACCCTACGGACCAGGCGCGCCCGTGGCACGCCTGGTCCGGACGGGTCAGGGCTGCTGCTGCGGCACGTCGAACGCCCACACGACGCCGAACTTGTCGCGGAGCTGGCCGGCCAGGGGCGACCACGCCGACGGTCCGAGCGGCTGCCGGACCTCGGCGCCCTCGGCGAGCCCGGCCCACGCGGAACGGAGCTCGGCCTCGTCCGTCGCGATCAGGTAGACGTAGAAGGCGTTCACGCCCTGGTCGTAGGGCTGCCCGGGCCAGACGTCGAAGGCCATGACCCGGGCACCGCCGGCGAGCTCGACCTGGCCGAAGACGACGCGGTCGGCCCACGCCGGGTCCTCCGAGGCACCCATCTGCCCGTACGTGACGACCGAGGCCTCGGTCCCGAAGGCGGCCGCGTAGAACGCGAGGGCCTCCTGCGCCCGGCCGTCGAAGTTGAGGTGCGGGGTGGTGGTGAACGTCATGGGGACTCCTCGTGCTGGTGGCGACCGCTCCGGCCGCGCTGCTGTCGAGCCTCCCGTGCGATCCGGTCAGATCCTGTCCGCATCCTCCGGCAGACTCGGACCATGTCCGGTCCGTCCTCGCGCATGCTCACGCTGCTGTCCCTCCTGCAGGTCCGACGCGACTGGGCCGGGGATGCGTTGGCGGAGCGGCTCGACGTCAGCCCGCGGACGGTCCGCCGCGACGTCGACCGGCTCCGCGAGCTCGGCTACCGGATCGCGTCGCTCCGCGGTCCGGCCGGCGGCTACCGGTTGGCCGCCGGCTCCGAGCTGCCGCCGCTCCTGTTCGACGACGACCAGGCGGTGGCCGTCGCCCTGGCGCTCGCGGTCGCCCCGGCCTCCGGTGCCGACATCGCGGACGCGGCGGCCCGTGCACTCGCGACCGTCCGGCAGGTGATGCCCTCCCGGTTGCGGCACCGGGTCGATGCGGTCGACGTCGTCGCCACCGCGGGGAGCACGGTCGTCGACCCGGAGGTCCTCGTCGCCGTGAGCAACGCCGTCCGCTCGTCCCACGTGCTCCGCTTCGGGTACCGGCCCGCCTGGCCGGCGGAGGCCCCCGACGACCGCCCGCCCCGCCGGGTCGAACCGCACGCCGTCGTGGCCCGCTCCGGGCGCTGGTACCTCCTCGCCTGGGTACCGGAGGCCGCCGACTGGCGCACCTACCGCATCGACCGGATGGAGCCGCGAACACCGACCGGCCTGCCGTTCGCCAGGAGGCCCGTCCCCGGCGGCGACGTCGCCGCGTTCGTGGCGGCCCGGTTCCGCGGCGCCTCCGGGGTGGACGGGAGCACGACCTCCTGGCCCTGCACCGGCACGGTCGTGCTGCACACCCCGGCGCGGGCGGTGGCGCCGTACCTCGACCAGGACGCCGTGCTCGAGGAGCTCGACGGCAGGACGTGTCGGGTGACGACGGGGTCATGGTCCTGGGCGGCGCTCGCAGCCCGGTTCGCCGGGTTCGCCGTGCCGTTCACGGTGATCGGACCGGAGCAGCTCCGCACCGCGGCGACCGCGCTCGCCGACCGGCTCCGGACTGCGGCGAGCGCCGACCCGTCGCCTGCCTCCTGACCGTTCCCTACGCTGGGGCGATGTCGATCTCCGTCCGTCCCGTCACCGCCGCCGACGCCGTCGCCTGGGCCGCGCTCTACCGGGGCTACCGCACCTTCTACGCCCTCGCCGAGGACGACGTCGCCGTGCAGACCACCTGGGGGTGGGTGTCCCGCGGCGAGCACGGGCTGCTCGGCCTCGTCGCGGTCGACGAGCAGGACGCACCGGTCGGCCTGGCGAACCTTCGTCGTTTCGCCCGCCCGTCGACCGGCCGCACGGGGCTGTACCTCGACGACCTCTTCACCGCTCCGGAGGCCCGGGGCACGGGCGTCGCGACGGCGCTCCTGCACGAGGCGGCCGCGGTCGCCGCACGCGAGGGCGCGAACGTGGTGCGCTGGATCACCGCCGCCGACAACGCGCCCGCCCGCCGGGTGTACGACGCCGTCGCGACGGCCACCCCGTGGGTCACCTACGACATGCAGCCCGCCGAGCACTGACCCCGCGTCGCGCCCGTTAGCGGCGCGCATGCGTCGCGCACGCCGCCGTCAGGGAACCGTTAGGACCGACGCGCAGGCCCGGCACCGGACCCACCATCGGAACGCACCACTCGTGGTGCGGTCCGCGGCAACTGCCGTGGGCACCTCGATCTCCAGGAGTCCCACGTGTTCGACGTCTTCGTCGTCGCCGGTGTCCTCGCCGTGTTCGGCGTGGTCGCACTGCTCGCCAAGGGGGTGGAGCGGCTGTGATCGGCATCACCATCGCCGCTGCCGTCCTCGGCATCGCCGCTGTCGTGTACCTCGTCTGGGCGCTCGTGCGTCCGGAGCGGTTCTGATGGGCGACACGGCACAGACCTGGGCGGGCATCGCGCAGGTCGCCGTCCTCGTCCTGCTGCTCGTCGTCACGCACCGTCCGGTCGGCGACTGGATGGCCCGCGTCTTCACGAGCCCCCGGCACGGCCGCGTCGAGCGCGTCGTCTACCGGCTGATCGGGGTCGACCCGGACGCCGAGCAGTCCTGGAGTGCGTACCTCCGCGGCGTGCTGCTCTTCAGCGCCGTCGGGGTGCTCCTCGTCTACCTGCTGCAGCGCATCCAGGTCGTGCTGCCCGGTGACCTCGGCCTGCCGAACGTCGGCCCCTCGCTGGCGTTCAACACCGCGGCGTCGTTCGTCGCGAACACGAACTGGCAGTCGTACTCACCCGAGGTCACCCTCGGCTACACCGTGCAGATGGCCGGCCTCGCGGTGCAGAACTTCCTGTCCGCCGCGGTCGGGCTCGCCGTCGCCGTGGCACTCGTCCGTGGGTTCGCCCGTCGGAGGTTGGGCACCATCGGCAACGTCTGGGTCGACGTCGTCCGCGGCACCGGCCGGCTGCTCCTGCCGCTGTCCTTCGTCGCCGCGCTCGTGCTCGTCGCCGGTGGCGTCATCCAGTCGTGGGGGGCCGGCACCGACGTCGCCACCCTCGCGGGCGGCACGCAGCACATCCCGAGCGGGTTCGTCGCCTCGCAGGAGGCCATCAAGGAACTCGGCACGAACGGCGGTGGCTACTTCAACGCCAACTCCGCCCACCCGTTCGAGAACCCGCAGGCCTGGACGAGCCTGTTCCAGGTCTTCCTCATGCTCGTCATCCCGTTCGCGCTCCCGCGCACGTTCGGGACGATGATCGGCGACCGTCGCCAGGGCACCGCGATCCTCGCCGTGATGGCCGGTCTCTTCCTCGTGTCGCTCTCGGCGATGTCGATCGCGGAGCTCGCCGATGGCGGTGTCGCGACGCACGCCGCCGGTGCGGCGATGGAGGGCAAGGAGGTCCGCTTCGGCATCCTCGGCACGACGCTCTTCGGCACGACGTCGACCGCCACCTCGACCGGCGCGGTGAACGGCATGTTCGACAGCTTCACGCCGATCGGCGGGATGATGGCGCTCATCAACATGATGCTCGGCGAGGTCACCCCCGGCGGCGTCGGCTCCGGCCTGTACGGCATGCTCGTGCTCGCCGTGATCACGGTGTTCATCGGCGGCCTGCTCGTCGGTCGCACGCCGGAGTACCTGGGCAAGAAGATCCGTGCCAAGGAGATGACCTTCGCGGCGCTGTACATCCTCGTCACGCCGACGGTCGTGCTGCTCGGCACGGCGCTGTCCCTCGTCATCCCGGGCGTCCGGGAGCAGGTGCTCGGCACGAGCATCTTCAACCCGGGCACCCACGGCCTGTCCGAGCTGCTCTACGCGTTCACCAGCGCCGGCAACAACAACGGCTCGGCCTTCGGCGGCCTCACGGCGAACACGACGTGGATGAACTCCGCGCTCGGTGTCGCGATGCTGCTCGGCCGCTTCGTGCCGATGGTGTTCGTCCTGGCGCTCGCCGGGTCGCTCGCGTCGCAGGACAAGGTGCCCGCGACCGTCGGCACGCTGCCCACGCACCGGCCGCTGTTCATCGTGCTCCTCGGCGGCGTGGCCGTCATCGTCAGCGCACTCACCTACTTCCCGGTGCTCGCACTGGGACCCCTCGCAGAAGGACTGGTCCGATGACCATCGCACCCTCCGAACCGGAGGTGACCGCGGCCTCCGAGCCGGCCACCCGCTCGTCCGCATTCGGGCCCCGCCAACTGGCGGTGGGCCTCCCGGGCGCCTTCCGCAAGCTGGACCCCCGGCTCATGTGGAAGAACCCGGTCATGTTCCTCGTCGAGGTGGGCGCCGCCCTGACGACGGTCACCGCCGTCGTGGAACCCTTCAGCCGGTCGGGAGGCTCGGCGGACTCCGGTGCGCCGGTCCCGTCGTCCTTCACGATCGTCATCGCCGTCTGGCTGTGGCTGACCGTGCTGTTCGCGAACCTCGCGGAGTCCGTCGCCGAGGGGCGCGGCAAGGCGCAGGCGGAGACCCTGCGCAAGACCCGGTCCACGACCACCGCCCGCCGCGTCGTCGACTACTCGAGCGCCGACCCGGCGGCCCTGTCCGCCGCCACCGAGGACGTCGCGTCCGTCGACCTGGCGAAGGGCGACCTCGTGGTCGTCGTGGCCGGCGAGGTGATCCCCGGCGACGGGGACGTCGTCGACGGCATCGCCTCGGTCGACGAGTCGGCGGTCACGGGTGAGTCGGCCCCGGTGATCCGCGAGTCCGGCGGCGACCGCAGCGCCGTCACGGGCGGGACCCGGGTGCTGTCCGACCGGATCGTCGTGCAGATCACCTCCACCCCCGGCGAGACCTTCATCGACCGGATGATCCGGCTCGTCGAGGGTGCCGCCCGCCAGAAGACGCCCAACGAGATCGCGCTGAACATCCTGCTCGCGTCGCTGTCGATCGTGTTCGTGATCGTCTGCCTCACGCTGCAGCCGATCGCCGGGCTCGTCGGCTCGACGGTGAGCATCACGGTGCTCATCGCCCTGCTCGTCTGCCTCATCCCGACCACCATCGGCGCGTTGCTCTCCGCGATCGGGATCGCCGGCATGGACCGGCTCGTGCAGCACAACGTCCTCGCGATGTCGGGCCGCGCGGTCGAGGCGGCCGGTGACATCACCACGCTGCTCCTCGACAAGACCGGCACGATCACGTATGGCAACCGTCGGGCGTCCCGTGTCGTGCCGGTTCCCGGGGTGACCGAGGCAGCCCTCATGGAGGCGGCGGCGCTGTCGAGCGCTGCCGACGGCACGCCGGAGGGCCGGTCGATCGTGGACCTGGCGCTCGCCGCCGGGGCCGTCACGGGCCTCCCGTCCGGTGCCGTCGAGGTGCCGTTCACCGCGCAGACCCGCATGTCGGGCGTGGACCTGACCGACGGCTCCTCGGTGCGGAAGGGCGCCGCAGCCGCGGTGCTCGCCTGGGCCGGGGACGCCGACGCCGGGGTCGTCGCCGCGGTCGACGCGACCGTGGCGGAGATCTCCGACCAGGGCGGCACGCCGCTCGTCGTCGGGCGTCGGGACGCATCCGGGGCGGTCCAGCTGCTCGGCGTCGTGCACCTCAAGGACGTCGTCAAGGACGGCCTCGCCGAGCGCTTCACCGAGCTCCGCAGCATGGGCATCCGCACCGTGATGATCACGGGTGACAACCCGCGCACCGCCAAGGCGATCGCGGCCGAGGCCGGCGTCGACGACTTCCTCGCCGAGGCCACGCCCGAGGACAAGCTCGCGCTCATCCGCCGGGAGCAGGAGGGCGGCAACCTCGTCGCGATGACCGGCGACGGCACGAACGACGCCCCGGCCCTCGCGCAGGCGGACGTCGGCGTCGCGATGAACACCGGGACGACCGCGGCGAAGGAGGCCGGCAACATGGTCGACCTCGACTCGGACCCGACGAAGCTCATCGACGTCGTCCGGATCGGCAAGCAGCTGCTCATCACGCGCGGCGCCCTGACCACGTTCTCGATCGCCAACGACATCGCGAAGTACTTCGCGATCATCCCGGCGATGTTCCAGGCCACGTTCCCGGGGCTCGGCGTGCTCAACGTCATGGGCCTGCACAGCCCCGCGTCGGCGATCCTGTCGGCGATCGTGTTCAACGCGCTCGTCATCGTGGCGCTCATCCCGCTGTCCCTGCGTGGCGTGAAGTACCGCGCGGGCTCGGCGTCGTCGATCCTCGGCCGCAACCTGCTCGTCTACGGGCTCGGCGGCGTCATCGTCCCCTTCATCGGCATCAAACTGATCGACCTCGTGGTCGGTCTCATCCCGGGGTTCTGATCATGGCTTCCTCTTCTCGTTCCTTCTTCCGCTCCGCCGGCGTGGCCGTCCGCCTCACCGTGCTCGCCACCGTCGTCCTCGGCGTCGCCTACCCGCTCGCGGTGTGGGGCGTCGGTCAGGCGGCGTTCCATGACCAGGCCAACGGCTCGATGGTCACCGACTCGTCGGGCAAGGTCGTCGGCTCCTCGCTCATCGGCCAGTCCTTCGACGGCAAGGGCGCGGACCGGTGGTTCCAGTCCCGCCCGTCGGCCGCCGGTGAGGAGGGCTACGACGCCGGTGCTTCGTCCGGGTCGAACCTCGGCCCGTCGAACCCCGACCTGACGAAGGCGATCGAGGAGCGCAAGGCCGCGATCGCGAAGGCCGACGGGGTGCCGGCGTCCCAGGTGCCCGCGGACGCCGTGACCGCGTCGGGGTCCGGCCTCGACCCCGACATCAGCCCGGCGTACGCGGCGGAGCAGGTGTCCCGTGTCGCCGCGGCCCGGGGCCTGTCCGAGGCCCGCGTGCGCGCCCTGGTCGCCGAGCACACCGACGGCCGCCAGCTCGGCGTCCTCGGTGCCCCCACGGTCAACGTCCTCGAGCTGAACCTGGCCCTGGCGTCGCAGCACTGACCCCGCCCCGCACGGAACCACGTTCCGGACACCGCACTCCGCGACCGCGCGGTGTCGTGTCCGGAACGTGGTTCCGTGCGACGTGGCAACGAAGCAGGAGAGGATGAGCGCGTGAAGCGAGGCAAGCTGCGGGTGCTGCTCGGTGCGGCCCCGGGCGTGGGCAAGACCTACACGATGCTCGAAGAGGGGCGTCGGATGGCCGACCACGGGCGGGACGTGGTCGTCGCCGTCGTCGAGACCCACGGCCGCGCCGCCACCGCCGCGCTCGTCGACGGGCTCGAGGTCGTCCCGCGCCGCACGGTCGAGCACCGCGGGGTGGCCCTCGACGACATGGACCTCGACGCCGTCCTCGCCCGCCGCCCCGAGGTCGCCCTCGTCGACGAGCTCGCGCACACGAACGCCCCGGGCAGCCCGCACGAGAAGCGCTGGGAGGACGTCGAGGCGCTCCGGGCCGCGGGCATCGACGTCATCTCGACCGTGAACGTCCAGCACATGCAGTCCCTCGGTGACGTCGTCCGCGAGATCACCGGCACCGTGCAGCGCGAGACCGTCCCGGACGCGGTGGTCCGCGCCGCCGACCAGATCGAGGTCGTCGACCTCTCCCCGCAGGCCCTCCGCGACCGACTGTCCGACGGGCTCGTGTACCCGGCGGCCCGGATCGACGCGGCACTGTCGAACTACTTCCGGCTCGGCAACCTCACCGCCCTCCGCGAGATCGCCCTGCTCTGGCTCGCCGACGAGGTCGACGACGCCCTGAAGCGCTACCGTGCCGAACACGGCATCGCCAACCGCTGGGAGACGCGGGAGCGCGTCCTCGTCGCCCTGACGGGAGGCCCGGAGGGCGAGACCCTGCTCCGTCGCGGCGCCCGCATCGCGGCCCGGTCGGCCGGCGGCGAGCTCGCGGCCGTGCACGTCACGACGAACGACGGCCTCCGCGAGCGGCACCCCGGCGCCCTCGGCAAGCAGCGCGCCCTGCTCGAACAGCTCGGCGGCACCTACCACCAGGTGGTCGGCGACGACGTGCCCACGACCCTCGTCCGCTTCGCCCGGTCGGTCGACGCGACCCAGATCGTGATGGGCATCAGCCGTCGTAGCCGCCTCGTCGCGGCGCTCACCGGCCCGGGGATCGGCAGCACCGTCATCCGCGAGTCCGGGGACATCGACGTGCACGTCGTGACCCACGAGCGCGCCGGCGGTGGGTTCGCGCTGCCGAAGCTCGGCGGCAGCCTGTCCCGGAGCCGGGTCGTCGCCGCGTTCGTGCTCGCGCTCGTCGCCGGTCCGCTGCTGACCTGGCTGCTCAGCCTCACCGACGACCCCGACTCGATCACGGTCGACGTCCTCGCCTACCAGCTGCTCGTGCTCGTCGTGGCGCTCATCGGCGGGATGCTCCCCGCGGTGTTCGCCGCCGTGCTCTCCGGGCTGAGCCTCGACTTCTTCTTCGTGCAACCCCTGCACCAGGTCACCGTGCAGCAGCCCTGGCACCTGGTCGCCCTCGTCATGTACGTCGTCAGCGCGGTGCTCGTCAGCTTCGTCGTCGACCGGTCCGCCCGCCGCTCCCGGACCGCCCGCCGCGCCGCCGCCGAGTCCGGTCTCCTCGTCGGCATCGCCGGGAGCGTCCTCCGCGGCGACGACGCCCTCCAGGCCCTCGTCGACAGGACCCGCGAGGCCTTCGGCTTCGCCGGGGTCCGCGTCCGCCAGGGCGACGAGGTGCCGGCCACGTCGGGGACGTTCGGCGACGCGCCGGACGCGACCACGAGCCTCCCGTCCGGTGCCGTCCTGGAGTTCGCCGGCGCACCCGACGACCCCACCCAGCGCCGCCTGCTGCGGGTCGTCGAGCAGCAGCTCGACGCCGCCCTCGAACACCGCGCGCTCACCCGCACCGCCGTCGACGCGGAGCGGATCACCGCGGTCGACCGGGTGCGGAGCGCCATCCTCGCAGCCGTCAGCCACGACGTACGGCGGCCGATCGCGGCCGCCTCCGCGGCCGTGCAGTCGCTCCGCGCGCGGGACGTGCGACTCGGCGAGGCCGACCGGGAGGCCCTGCTCGCCACCGCCGACGAGAGCCTCCGTCAGCTGGCGGTGCTGTTGGGCGACCTGCTCGACGTGAGCCGCGTGCAGGCCGGGGTGCTCGCGGCGTCGCCGGCACCGACCTCGCTCGACATGGTCGTCGCCCCCGCGCTCGACGAACTCGAGCTCGGGCCGGAGGACGTCGACCTCGACCTGCCCGCGGAACTCCCGCCGGTGCTCGCCGACCCGGTGCTCCTGCAGCGCGTCGTCGTGAACCTGCTCGCCAACGCCGTCCGGTACTCACCCGACGGCGAGCGCGTCCGGATCGCGGCGAGCGCCTTCGCCGGCGGGGTCGAGCTCCGCGTCGCCGACCGCGGCCCGGGCATCCCCGAGGACCGGCGCGAGGACGTCTTCCAGCCGTTCCAGCGCCTCGGGGACACCGACAACGACACCGGACTCGGCCTCGGCCTGGCGCTCGCGCGGGGGTTCACCGAGGGCATGGGCGGCACGATCGAGGTCGACGACACACCGGGTGGCGGCCTCACCGTCGTGGTGCGGCTGCCGATCGCGGGACACCTGGGAGTGGTGGGCAGATGAAGGTCCTCATCGCGGACGACGACGCGCAGTTGGTGCGGGCGCTCGCCGTGACGCTCGGGGCCCGCGGGTACGAGGTCGTCACGGCCCGGGACGGTCGGGCCGCCATCGACGCCGTCATCACCGAGCGGCCGGACATCGTCATGCTCGACCTCGGCATGCCGCGGCTCGACGGCATCGGGGTGCTCCAGGGCATCCGCGGGTGGTCGCAGGTACCCGTGCTGGTGCTGTCCGGGCGGACGGACTCGAGCGACAAGGTCGACGCACTCGACGCCGGCGCCGACGACTACGTGACGAAGCCGTTCGAGATGGACGAACTCCTCGCGCGGCTCCGGGCTCTCGGGCGGCGGCGGGCTCCTGCGGGCGGCGAGGCCGCTCCCACCATCCGGATCGGTGACCTCGTGGTGGACCTCGTCGCGAAGCAGGTCACCGCTCCCGACGGGCCCGCGATCCGGCTCACCCCGACCGAGTGGCGGCTGCTCGAGGTCCTCGTGACGAACCCGGACCGGCTGCTCACGCGGGAGATGCTCCTCACCGAGGTGTGGGGGCCGACGCACGGCACCGACTCCGGCTACCTGCGGCTGTACATGGCGCAGCTCCGCCGGAAGCTCGAGCCGGAGCCGTCGCACCCGCGCTACCTGGTCACCGAGTCGGGCATGGGCTACCGGTTCGCCCCCGCGGGCTGACCCCCCGCGTCGCGTTCGGCTGCGGACATCGCGCCCCCGTGGGGCGCGGGGGCGCCCGCCCAACCGCGGCGGCCCCCGCGCCCGCCCCCCCGTTGCGACGGGGCGCGACGCTCGCAACGGGGCGCGACCCGGCGAGAGCGCCACGGCCGCGGCGGGCGCTCAGCCGGCGTGCACGTGCGCCGCGAGCTCCGCCCGGGTCCGGGCGCCGAGCTTCCGGAGCAGGTTCGCCACGTGGTACTTCGCCGTGTTCACGGAGATGCCGAGCCCGTCGGCGATCTCCCGGTTGCCGACGCCGGTCGCGACGAGGCGCAGGACCTCGGCCTCGCGCGGCGTCAGGTCGGCATCGTCCGGACCCGGCGCCGACCCCGGCGCCGGGTCGAGCGGGAGCGTGATGTCGAGCACCGAGCCCCAGCCCGGCGTGGAGTCCACGTGCATCCGCCCGTCGAGGGCCCCGACCCGCTCGGCGATCGGTCGCATCGCGTCGTCCTGCACGTCGTGTGTGCCGGTCCCGTCGTCGCGTACCTGCATCAGCAGGTTGCGTCCGTCGCAGTCCCACTGGATCCGCACCCGTCCCGCGCTGCCCTCGTCCACGAGGGTGAGCACCGCGTTCCGGACGATCGCGCGGGCGGCGTGTGCGACGTCCCCGGGGAGCGCCCGGCCGGTCGCGGGCGGCTCGACGAACTGCACGTCGAGGTCGCCGAACCGGACGAGGGGCCGCAGGTCGGCGCGGAGGCGCGAGAACGCCCCCGTCACCGGCTCGAGCAGGACCTCCCGCTGGCGGTCACTCGACGTCCGGAGCTCGACGAGTGCGGCGGACGCGACCTCGACCGCCTCCGCCCGGGCCGCGGCGTCGCCGACGCGCGGGGAGCGCAGGACGGCGAGCACCGACTCCAGGGTCAGCGAGTGTCGGTCGGTCAGGTCGGCCACCACGCGGGCGTGCTCCGCGGCCTCCGCCCGGCTCGTGTGCCCCCTGCCCCCGGCGGGTGCGGGGAGCGTCGGACGGGAGGCCCGACCCGGCCCCGCGACGGACGTCACCTGGTCGTCGGGGGCGGTGCGCGCCTCCCGGCCGGTCTCCGGATCCGTCTCGTCGTCCACCGCGCCGAACCTACCCGCCCTGCTCTGCGCGCCGCATCCAGCCCACCCGATCGGACGGGTCGCCCGCCGTGTCGGGTAGCGGTGCACGGGAGCCGGCAGGCGCAGGCTCGATGCATGTCCGAACAGACCCTCGCCGCCGCGCTCGACCTCGTCAGCCACGAACTCGACGACCTCGTCGACGCGGTCGGGGAGAGCGACCCGGCACCCGCCGCCCGTGCTCTCGACCTGCTCGACGGCGCCGAGCGCGTCTTCGTGCACGGTGCCGGGCGCTCCGGCCTCGCGCTCCGCATGACCGCGATGCGCCTCATGCACGTCGGGCTCGACGTCCACGTCGTCGGCGAGGTCACGACCCCCGCGATCGAGGCGGGCGACGTCCTGCTCACCGCGAGTGGCTCGGGCACCACCGGCGGCATCGTGCAGGCCGCGCGGACCGCGGTCGACGTCGGCGCGCAGGTGATCGCCGTGTCGACCACGGCGTCGTCCCCGCTCGCCGAGCTGGCCGAGGTCACCCTCGTGCTGCCGGCCGCGACGAAGACCGACCGCTCCGGCACCGCCTCGGCGCAGTACGCGGGTGGCCTGTTCGAGCAGGGTGTCGTCCTGTTGGGCGATGCGCTGTTCCACGCGCTCTGGCAGCGCAGCGGACACTCCGCCGACGACCTCTGGCCGCGGCACGCCAACCTCGAATGACCCCCACGGAAGAAGGAACCCCCATGCAGCTGCAGTTCGCCATCGACACCCTGTCCACCGAGACCGCGCTCGAGCTGGCCGCCCAGGCAGCCCCGCACGTCGACATCCTCGAGCTCGGCACCCCGCTCGTGAAGAGCGCCGGCGTCGCCGCGATCACCGCGATGAAGGAGGCGCACCCGGACAAGATCGTGTTCGCCGACCTCAAGACGATGGACGCCGGTGAGCTCGAGGCCGACATGGCGTTCCAGGCCGGCGCCGACGTCGTCACCGTGCTCGGTGTCGCCGGGGACAGCACCATCGCCGGTGCGGTCAAGGCGGCGGAGAAGCACGGCAAGGGCATCGTCGTCGACCTCATCGGCGTCCCCGACAAGGCCGCCCGTGCCCGCGAGGTCACCGAGCTCGGCGTCGCGTTCGTCGAGGTGCACGCCGGCCTCGACGAGCAGGCCGAAGAGGGCTTCACGTTCGACACGCTCCTCCAGGAGGGCAAGGACTCGGGTGTCCCGTTCTCGATCGCCGGCGGCGTGAAGGCGTCCTCGGTCGCCTCCGTCAAGGCAGCCGGAGCACGCGTCGCCGTCGCCGGCAGCGCGATCTACAGCGCCTCGGACGTCGGTGCCGCCGCTGCCGAGATCCGCGCCGCGATCGACGCCGCGTAGGTCCTCCCGCGACACGGCCGTCCCCGCGGGACGCCGCCGCCCCGTCGAGACGCCGCCCACCCGGGCGGCGTCTCGCGCGTCCGGCGGTGTTCGGTGCCGAGGGGCGCCCTGCGCGGGCTTCAGCGGCGGTTCAGGCCGCGCCGCCATGCTCGGACGATGCGCGTGCTGGTGGTCGACGACGAGGTGCGGCTCGCCGAGGGCATCCGACTCGGGCTGCAGGCCGAGGGCTTCGCCGTCGACGTGGCCCACGACGGGGTCGACGGCCTCTGGTACGCCCGCGAGCACCCGTACGACGCCATCGTCCTCGACCTGATGATGCCCGGCATGAGCGGCTGGGCGGTCTGCGAGACCCTCCGCGCCGAGCAGGACTGGACGCCGGTGCTCATGCTCACCGCCAAGGACGGCGAGTGGGACCAGGTCGACGCCCTCGACGCCGGCGCCGACGACTACGTGACGAAGCCGTTCTCGTTCCCGGTGCTCGTCGCGCGGCTCCGTGCGCTCGTCCGGCGGGGCTACCGGGAACGCCCCACGGTCCTCCAGGCCGGCGACCTGCGCCTGGACCCGGCGGAGCGGCGGGTGTGGCGGGGCGAGACCCCCGTCGACCTGACCAGCCGTGCGTTCACGGTGCTCGAGTACCTCATGCGCCATCCCGGCCAGGTGCTCTCGAAGCGCGACGTCATCGCGAACGTCTGGGACGACGACTTCACGGGCGACCCGAACATCGTCGAGGTGTACGTCGGCCACCTCCGGCGTGCGGTCGACCGGCCGTTCGGTCGGAACGCCATCGCGACCGTCCGCGGGGCCGGCTACCGCCTCGACGCCGACGGTGGCTGAGTGCCGTCCGGGCCGGTCACGCCGGCCCACGTCCATCCGCGCGCGAGCGACGGGAGGCGCGGCCCTCGTCGTCCTCGTCGCCCTCGTGGTCGGGGCGGTCGCCTTCGTCGGGGTCCTGCGGACCTCGTTGGTCGACGGCGTGCGGTCGTCGGCGGAGCAGACCCTCGACGGCCTGGGCACACGGGTCGAGGCCGACGGCGCGGCCGCGGTGGCGACCGAGGACGACGACGTGCTCGCCCAGCTGCTGGACGGCGACGGACGCGTGCTCGCCCGCGCCGAGGACAGCCCCACCCGACCACTCGACACCGCCGACGGGTCCCGGTACCGGCACGACGGAGAGCCGTGGCTGCTCGTCACCGACGACGTCGAGCTGCCGGGCGGCGGCGACGGCGTGCTCGTCGTCGGAGCGCCGCTCGAGGACGCCGACGCCGCCGTCCGGACCGTCGGCGTGCTGCTGGCGGTCGCGGTCCCCGTCGTCCTGGCGCTGATGGGGCTCGTCACGTGGATCGTCGTCGGCCGGGCACTGCATCCGGTGGACCGGATGCGCCGCGAGGTCGACGCCGTCGAGGGCACGAACCTGCACGCCCGCGTCGACGAGCCGGGCTCCGGGGACGAGGTCGACCGGCTCGCCGTCACCATGAACCGGATGCTCGCCCGGCTCGAGGCGTCGCAGCAGGCGCAGCGGCAATTCGTCTCCGACGCCTCGCACGAACTGCGCTCCCCGCTCGCGACGATCCGGCAGCACGCCGAGGTCGCGCGGGCGTACCCCGAGGTCACCGGCACGGCGGAGCTCGCGGACGTCGTGCTCGACGAGGGCGCCCGGCTGCAGGACCTCGTCGAGTCGTTGCTGCTGCTCACCCGGGTGGACGAACGGGGTCGGGAGCGGGACCGGGTGGTGGACCTCGACGACCTCGTGTTCGCCGAGGCGTCCCGACCACGGTCCGCGCACGGCACGACCGTCCGGGTGGACGTCTCCGGCGTGGGCCCGGCCCGGGTCCGCGGTGACGACCGGTTGCTCGCGCGCGTGGTGCGGAACCTCGTGGACAACGCCGCTCGGCACGCCGCGCAGACGGTCACCGTCGGACTCACGACCGCGGGGACCGAGGCCGTCCTCACCGTCGACGACGACGGGCACGGCATCCCGGAGGCCGACCGGGTGCGCGTGTTCGAACGGTTCGTGCGACTCGACGAGGGCCGGGCGCGGGACGCCGGCGGTTCCGGACTGGGGCTGGCGATCGTCGACGCCGTCGTCCGGGGGCACGGCGGGACCGTCGCGGTGTCGGCAGCGCCCGGCGGCGGAGCGCGGTTCACGGTGCGGTTGCCGGTCGATCAGCACTGAGGTGCGGGCTCGTCCTCGTCAGCCGGGCGGTGTCCCAGGTCGCTTCAGGTCTGCTTCAGTGCCCGTTCCGCAGGGTGTGACCATGCAGACCACGACGAAGACCACCGCCCGCCGCATCGCCCTCCTCGCCGCACTCCCGCTCGTCGGGGCCCTGGCGCTCGCCGGGTGCGCCTCGGACGACGACCGCGACGACGTGGCCGCACCCGCAGCCTCCGCCCCGTCCATCGCAGCGACCGGCGGCACCGCGACCAGCGCAGCCGCGTCGAACGCCGCCCTCGCCGCCGCTGCCGGGACCGCACGCGAGGCGGTCGGCTCCGGGACCGTGACCGCGATCGAGCAGGAGGCCGGCGGAACCTCGTGGGAGGTCCTCGTCGTCACGACGGACGGCACCGAGCACGAGGTCCACGTCGGCGCCGACGGCGAGCGCGCGACCGCGGGCCCGACGGACGAGACCACGGACGCGGACGACGTCGCGGAGAACCAGCGCTTCGTCGGTGCGGCCGACCTCTCGGTGACCCAGGCGGCCGAGACCCTGACGAAGACCGTCCCCGGCACGGTGACCGAGCTCGGCCTCGACGACCACCAGGGCACGGTCGTCTGGGAGGGCGACGTCCGTGACGCCGCCGGCACGGCGCACAGCATCCGCGTCGACGCCGGCTCGGGGGACGTCGTCACGAACACCGTCGACACCGACGACTGACGGGGTGGCAGCGCCGGGACGCACGTCCCCGGAACGGACATCGCGCCCCGGGACGGACGTGGCGCCCCCGCGGGAGGGGGCGCGATGTCTGCACTGGGGCGCGTAGCCAACCGGGAGGCCCGACGCGCCCCCGTCAGCGCGCCTGCGTGTCCGCGGTGCTGCGGCCCCGCGTGGCACGGGCGACGAAGTACAGCACGACGCCGACGGCGAGCAGGATCGCCGCGTACAGCCAGACCTGCCCGCTCTGCTGGGTGAGCAGCAGCACGCAGGAGGCGACACCGAGCACCGGGACGAACGTCCACACGCGGAAGTGGTCGTGTTCGACCCTGTCCTTGCGGAGCACGAGCACCGCGACGTTCGTGCTGATGAACACGAAGAGCAGCAGGAGCACGACGGTCTCGGCGAGCACACCGACGTCCCCGACGAGCGTCAGCAGCATGGCGACGACGGTGGTCGCGACGATCGCGGTCCACGGGGTCTTCCGGTTCGGCAGCACCTTGCCGAGGAGGCTCGGGAGCAGGCGCTGCTCGGACATGCCGTAGGTGACGCGGCTCGCCATGATCATCGTGAGCAGGGCGCCGTTCGCGACCGCGACCAGGGCGATCAGGCTGAACACCCAGTCCGGGATCGGGACGCCCGTGGCGGAGACGACCTGGAGGAGCGGGCCGGACGACTTCGACAGCTCCGACGCGGGCAGTGCGATCGAGCTGGCGAGCGCGACGAGCACGTAGACGACGCCGGCGGTGCCGAGGGCGCCGAACAGTGCGCGCGGGTAGACCTTGCGGGGTTCGCGGACCTCCTCGGCCACGTTGGCCGACGTCTCGAACCCGACGAACGAGTAGTAGGCGACGATCGCGGCGCTCAGGGTGGCGAGCGCGGGGTTCGCCTCGGCCGGGAAGGCACCGATGCGGGAGACGTCCCCGCCGCCGGCGCCGAGCATGATGCCCACGGTGACGATCACGATCACGAGACCGGACACCTCGATGACCGTCATCACGACGTTGCTCTTCAGCGAGTCGGAGATGCCGCGGGCGTTCAGGCACGCGATGAGCGCGAGGAACACGATCGCGGTCGGCACCGGCGGGAGGTCGAAGAAGGTCCCGAGGTAGTCCCCGGCGAAGGCGAGCGACAGCCCGGCGGCGCTCGTGACACCGGCGGCGAGCATCGAGAAGCCCACGAGGAACGAGACGATCGGGGTCCCGTACGCACGTTCGGCGAAGATCGCGGCACCGCCGGCCTTCGGGTACTTCGTCACGAGTTCGGCGTAGGACCCCGCGGTCAGCAGCGCGAGCAGGAGCGCCAGCACGAGCGGGGCCCAGAGCGCACCGCCGACGTCCTTCGAGAGCGTCCCCATCAGGGCGTAGATGCCCGCGCCGAGCACGTCGCCGAGGATGAACAGGTAGAGCAGCGGGCCGGTGATGGCCTGCTTGAGCTTCGATCCCGAGCCGCTGGTGGCCGGCGTCGTGGTGTCGGTCGTCATGGTGGAGCCCTTCGTCGAACGTCGAGCGAACCGTGCGCCGCATCCGCACGTGCCCAGGTCCGCGTTCGGTGGCCGTTCCACCGGTCGGGAGGCGGTCCTAGACTCGACGTGCAGCACCCGTGTTCGACACCGCCACCCCGGAAGGGACCCC
The DNA here is from genome assembly GCA_029959645.1 of Microbacteriaceae bacterium PS02332. Taxonomy (GTDB): domain Bacteria; phylum Actinomycetota; class Actinomycetes; order Actinomycetales; family Microbacteriaceae; genus Curtobacterium. The sequence continues at coordinate 24,033 of JASCOJ010000026.1, forward strand.
CATGACGACGCCGGACCGGCATGCCCCTGCACTCCTCGCGGAGCAGCGTGCGCTCCTCTTCGACCTCGACGGTGTCCTCACGCCCACGGCCGACGTGCACATGCGCGCGTGGAGCCGGCTGTTCACGCCGTACCTCGCCGAGCACGGCGTCGCGCCGTACACCGAGCAGGACTACTACACGTACGTCGACGGCAAGCCCCGGTACGACGGGGTCCGCTCGCTCCTGACCGCGCGCGGGATCGACCTGCCCGAGGGCACCCCGGACGACGGCCCCGACGAGGACACCGTGTGCGGCCTCGGCAACCGGAAGAACGCCGCGTTCACGGCCGAGCTCGAGGAGAACGGCGTCGCACCGTACCCGGGGTCCCTGCGGTTCCTCGAGGCCGCGATCGCCGCCGGGTACGAGGTCGCCGTCGTGTCGAGCTCGGCGAACGCGAAGCAGGTGCTCCGCACGGCCGGCATCCTCGACCGCTTCCCCGTGGTCGTCGACGGCGCCGTCGCACGCGAGGACGGGCTCGCCGGCAAGCCCGCCCCCGACACCTACCTCGACGCGGCCGGTCGGTTCGGCCTCACCGCCGCCCAGTGCGTCGTCGTCGAGGACGCCACGAGCGGTGTCGCCGCCGGTCGCAACGGGGCGTTCGGTCTGGTCGTCGGCGTCGACCGCGGTGCCGGTGCCGACGCCCTCCGCGAGCACGGCGCCGACCGCGTCGTCACCGACCTCGCCGACCTCCTGCCCGACCTGCGTCCCGCACCGTCGTCCGTCCCGCCCAGGAAGACCGCATGAACCCCATCACCTCGGACCCCCTCGACCGCGTCCGGTACCCGGTCGACGAGTGGGCGCTCATCGAGACCGAGTACGCCGACGAGCAGGGCGTCGACGAGACGAACTTCGCGGTCGGCAACGGCTACCTCGGCCTGCGCGGCAACTTCGACGAGGGCCGCGGCGGCGTCCAGTACGGCACGTACGTCAACGGGTTCCACGAGACCTGGCCGATCCGGCACGCCGAGACCGCGTTCGGCTTCGCGAAGACCGGGCAGACGATCATCAACGTCCCGGACGCCAAGGTGATCCGGTTGTACGTCGACGACGAGCCCCTCGTGCTCTCCGAGGCCGACATCCTGAGCCACACCCGTCGGCTCGACTTCCGCGGCGGCTACCTGCTCCGCGAGACCGAGTGGTCGACACCGTCCGGCAAGCGCGTGCTCATCCGCTCGCGCCGGCTCGTGTCGTTCTCGGAGCGGCACCTCGCCGTCATCGACTACGAGGTCACGATGCTCGACCACGACGCGTCGATCCTCCTCTCGAGCCAGATCCTCAACCGGCAGGACGTCGCCGACGAGTACCACGCCGGGATGAAGGCCGCCGCGGCCGCGTTCGACCCGCGCAAGGCGGAGAGCTTCACCCAGCGCGTGCTGCAGCCGACGCTGAAGCGGAACACCGGCAGCCGCTCGCTCCTCGGGTACCAGGCCTCCAGCTCGGGCATGACGATCTGCGTGGGCGCCGAGCACCGGATCGAGACCGAGAACGCCTGGGACGAGACGTCCTCGATCGAGGACGACCTCGCCAAGCACGTCTACCGGGTGCAGGCGAAGGCCGGGCAGCCGACCCGTCTGGTGAAGACGATCGTCTACCACACGTCCCGCGGGGTACCGGCGCGCGAGCTCGCTGACCGGTGCGACCGGACGCTCGACCGTGCCGCGGCCGAGACCCTCGACGACGTCTTCGACGCCCAGCGTGCCTGGCTCGACGACTACTGGGCCCGGTCCGACGTCGAGATCGAGGGCCAGCCTGAGATCCAGCAGGCCGTGCGGTGGAACCTCTTCCAGCTCGCGCAGGCGACCGCCCGGACCGACGGGCACGGCATCGCGGCGAAGGGCGTCACCGGCTCCGGGTACGGCGGGCACTACTTCTGGGACATGGAGATCTACGTCCTGCCGTTCCTGTCGTACACGGCGCCGATCGTCGCGCGGAACGCCCTGCGCTTCCGCTACAACATGCTCGACGCCGCCCGTTCCCGGGCCCGCGAGCTCAACCAGCGCGGTGCCCTGTTCCCGTGGCGGACGATCAACGGCGAGGAGTCCAGCGCGTACTACGCCGCCGGCACCGCGCAGTACCACATCGACGCCGACATCGCCCATGCGCTGATGCAGTACGTCCGGGCCTCCGGCGACACCGAGTTCCTCAAGCGCGGCGCGATCGACATCCTCGTCGAGACCGCCCGTATGTGGGAGGACCTCGGCTTCTGGCGGTCGAACGGCGACCAGAAGTTCCACATCGACGGCGTCACCGGGCCGGACGAGTACACGACGGTCGTCGACGACAACCTCTACACGAACGTGATGGCGCGGGCGAACCTCTGGTCCGCCGTGCACGCGTGCCGTGAGCTCGCGGTCAACGACCCCGGCGAGTACGCCCGCATGGTGCGCCGGACCGGGCTGCACGAGACCGAGGTCGGCGACTGGGAGCGCGCGGCCGAGTCGATGGAGATCCCCTTCGACCCGCACCGCGGCATCCACCCGCAGGACGCGCAGTTCCTCGACAAGGAGCTGTGGGACCTCGAGCGGACGCCGGCCTCGAAGCGCCCGCTGCTGCTGCACTACCACCCGCTGGTGATCTACCGGTTCCAGGTGCTCAAGCAGGCCGACGTCGTGCTCGCGCTGTTCCTGCAGGGCCACGAGTTCACGCCGGCCGAGAAGCGCCGTGACTTCGACTACTACGACGCCCTGACCACGGGCGACTCGACCCTGTCGGCCGTCGTGCAGTCGATCATGGCCGCCGAGGTCGGGTACCACGAGCTCGCCGATCAGTACTTCCAGACCGCGCTCTACGTCGACCTGGCGGACCTGCACGGCAACACCACCGACGGCGTGCACATCGCGTCGACCGGCGGCATCTGGGGTGCGCTCGTCAACGGGTTCGGCGGCATGCGCGACCACGGCGGGCGCATGACCTTCAACCCGCGCCTGCCGGAGGACTGGACCCGGCTGACCTACCGCATCACGGTGCACGGGTCGCGCGTGCGCGTCGACCTTACGCAGGACCGCCTGACCTTCACGGTCGAGACCGGCGACGGTTTCGTGGCCTGGGTGCACAACCAGCACGTCGAGGTCCGGGCCGGCGACCCCACCGTCGTGCCGCTCTCCCACCAGGGGCCTCGGATCGCCGGCCACGCGCCGACGACGAGCGACATCCGCGGCACGCTCCGCGCCGACGGGTCGGTCATCACCGCGTCGATCCCGACGATCTCGCTCGAACGCGACGACGAGGTGGGCGACACCACCGCCTGACCGACGCCGCCGCTGCCCGCTCCCGCTGGAGGCGTCTCCAGCCGGGGCGGGCAGCATCGTCGTCGTGCCCCCGCGGCCGACGGAGTCCTCATCGGGAGGCGCGACCATCGCGAGAGGAGCACATCATGGGCAAGCGGTTCGAGGGCAAGGTCGCGATCGTCACCGGCGCCGGATCGGGCATCGGCGAGGCCACGGCGCGGGCGTTCGTCGACGAGGGCGCCGACGTCGTCCTGGTCGACAGCGTCCCCGAGAAGGTGCAGGCGGTCGCCGACTCCCTGCCGACCGACTCCGTCGTCTGGCTCCAGGCGGACGTCGCCGACCCGGACGCGTGGGAGACCGTCGTCGCGGCGGCCGTCGACCGGTTCGACCACGTCGACGTGCTCGTGAACAACGCCGGGACGTTCACCTCCGGCGACATCCCGGACATCTCCCCGGAGGAGTGGCGCCGGGTCGTCGAGACGGACCTGTCCAGCGTGTTCTACGGCACCCGGGCGGCGCTGCCGGCCCTCCGCGCGACGAAGGGCGCGATCGTGAACACCTCGTCGGTGTCCGGCCTCGCCGCGGACTGGCGCATGAGCCCCTACAACGCGGCCAAGGGCGGCGTGACGAACTTCACCAAGGCGGCGGCGCTCGACAACGGCCCGCACGGGGTGCGGGTCAACGCGGTCGCACCCGGGCTGATCTGGACCGACCTCACGCAGTCGCAGGCGGAGGACGAGGAGTTGCAGGCGAAGTTCGCGGAGCGCGTGACGCTGGGCCGCGGCGGCCAGCCCGAGGAGGTCGCCGCGGCGATCCTCTTCCTGGCGAGCGACGAGGCGTCGTTCATCACGGGCGCGGTGCTCCCCGTCGACGGCGGCACCACCGCGAGCAACGGCCAGCCGCCCCAGGCCTGACCTCTCCACAGTCCGGGCCGCAGCGTTGCATGCAGAACGTGTTCTGAATACGATCGTGACATGACGATCGCCGCCCCGACCCGCCGCCGACGCGCGGTCCAGTCGTCTGACCTGTCGCGCCACGCGAAGGACGTCTTCGCTGCCGCCGAGCAGGAGCCGCTCGAGGTGACACGGCGTGACGGCGCTCCGCTCGTGCTGACGACCAAGGCGCGCTCCGACGACGACGAGGCGGTGCTCGACATCGCCGCGCAGCTCATCGCGGCGGTCACGGGGAACGAGCACCTGGCGCTGCACGAGCGGCTCGCGATCCCGTACCCCTGGCTCGTGATGCTGAGCCGGGACGACCAGCGGCGGTTCGCCAAGGAGATCGTCGAGGTCGCACGCGGGTCGTTCTCGCTCCGACAGCCGCGGCGTCTCCTCCTCGAGATGCAGGCGTGGCGCGACTCGGCCGAGGCGATCGCCGCGGGCTGGGACGCGTCCGAGCCGGAGATCCTCGACGCGCCCACGGTCGTCGAGAAGCCGTGACGGATGAGTGCCCGCCGAACCGGTGTGGCGCGCCCCGTCCGCACCACCGAGTACACGATCGTGCTCGCCACACGGAGTGCCGAGCAGGGGTGGCGTGACGTGGTGGCGACGCAGCGGAACGCGGTTGTCACCGCGTGGGAGCGCCTGACGACCGACCCGCTGACCGAGGACCTGGCCTGCCACGCGCTGCGTGGCGAACTCGGCGTCGTCACGCACTCCGGCCGGACGTGGACCCGCCGTCAAATCGAGCTGAAGCGCGGGGCGCGGATCTGGTTCACCGTCGACGAGGCGAGCCGGACGGTCCATGTGCTCGACGTCCACACACGGCACCCGAACCAGACGAAGTGACCGCGAGCCGTCAGAGCAGCTTGCGCAGGGTGTTCGTGTTCCGGGTCGTGGTCGTGCGCTTGAAGCGTGCGGCTCCGGCCCGCTTCGCGAACACCGTGTCGGTGCTCGACCCCTTCGGGCAGGACCAGTAGACGACGCCGTGCCCGCGGGCGATGCGCTCCACCGCAGGATCCGGGTCGACGTCGGCGAGCAGGTCGTCGAGGGCGGCGTCGTCCGACCCGAACACCACGTAGTCGTGCCGGTCCTCCGCCCGGTCGAACGGGAACGCGTCGACGAGCGCCGCCAGGTCGTCGTGCGGGACGAGCACGATCCAGGCGTCGTACCCGAAGCGGTCGCGCAGGGCCTGCTCGATCGTGGTCGTCAACTCCGCGGCATCGGCGGTCGCGGCGCTGAACACGACGTTGCCGGACGCGAGGACCGTCCGCACCTCCGTGAGACCGAGTTGCTGGAACAGCTCCGCGAGCTCGGCACTCCGGATCGTGATGCCGTTCACGTTCACCCCGCGCAGCAGCGCCACCCACCTGGTCGTGCCCGTGTCCGTCATGCCCGGGACGCTACCGTCACGCCCAGGTCCGCGCGACGGACCAGCCGCCGCCCTCGGGGACGATGTCGACCACGAGGGTCTCGCCGTCCTCCGCGGTCGCCTGGAACCGCCAGCCCGCGGTGCGCTCCGGCGCGTGCGTGATCGCGGTCGGCAGGTCCGCCGGCGTCGTCGTCAGCCGCGTCGGGACGTCGGTCACGCGCCAGCGCCGGCCGAGCCACACCATCCGGACGGGCGCGCCGCCGGACCACCAGACCGCTGCGGTCGTGTCGACGATCATCATCGTCAGCCTCCTGTCGTTCGAACGTGTGTTCGAATGCTAGGTCGGCCGTGGAGGCCCCGCAACCGCTCCGGCGCGTCGCCTGCGCAGGCCGGATGGCCGGCCCGCTGGACCGCCCGCGGAACGCCCAGACGCCGCCGCGGTGTCGAGACCCCGCCGAGTTCGGCGGGGTCT
>JASCOJ010000270.1 GCA_029959645.1 Microbacteriaceae bacterium PS02332
CTCACCGCCCTCCGCGAGATCGCCCTGCTCTCGCTCGCCGACGAGGTCGACGACGCCCTGAAGCGCTACCGTGCCGAACACGGCATCGCCAACCGCTGGGAGACGCGGCAGCGCGTCCTCGTCGCCCTGACGGGAGGCCCGGAGGGCGAGACCCTGCTCCGTCGCGGCGCCCGCATCGCGGCCCGGTCGGCCGGCGGCGAGCTCGCGGCCGTGGACGTCACGACGATCGACGGCCTCCGCGAGCGGCACCCCGGCGCCCTCGGCAAGCAGCGCGCCCTGCTCGAACAGCTCGGCGGCACCTACCACC
>JASCOJ010000271.1 GCA_029959645.1 Microbacteriaceae bacterium PS02332
GGCCGCGGCCGTGGACGGCACGCTCGCCGTGGGGCCCACACCCGACGGCGGTTGGTCGGTCCGCGCGCGGCTGCCGATCGGCGCGCGCGCGGCGCCGCCGCCCGGCAAGCAGGAGGAGAACCGATGACCGCGCCCATCACCGCCACCGCGCCGGATCCGATCCGCGTGGTGTTCGTGGACGACCAGAGCCTCATCCGGGCCGGCCTCCGTGCACGCGTCTCCGCCGAGCCCGGCATGGAGGTCGTCGGCGAAGCAGCCGACGGGGACGCCGCCGTCGCGGTGGTCACCCGCGAGCTGCCCGACGT
>JASCOJ010000272.1 GCA_029959645.1 Microbacteriaceae bacterium PS02332
CATGATCGGGTGCGCCGCCCGGCGGAGGTGATCCGGGCCTCCCGGCCGGGGATCAGTAGGGTCGAGGAGAGCGACGGAAGAGGTCCCCTCATGGCCCGCTCGCCGCGGGAGCGGCACGAACCCATCGACCTGCGGTCGGCGGAGGTCGTGCTCGCCGGTGCCCAGGACCTGTTGCCCGTCCTGCGGGCCGCCTCGGTCCGCGCCGGGGTGGACGCAGCGCGGATGCGCGTCGTCGGCGGCGACGGGGCATCGCAGGTGCGGGAGTCCGCCGATGCCGACCTCGCCGTGATCGCGATCCGGCGG
>JASCOJ010000273.1 GCA_029959645.1 Microbacteriaceae bacterium PS02332
GTGGAGGAGCTTGGAGTCGATGGTGCGCCACTTCCCATCGGACCCCTTCACCTTGTTGGCGATGACCAGGTGCTCGTGGAGCTGGGGGTCGCCGTTGCGGGAGTCGTAGTGCCGGAACTTCGTGGCGACGCTCCCGCCGGCGACGGCGATCTGTGCCACTCCGTTCTTTCCGGCGCGGGTGGCGATCGCCTCCCGTTCGAGGTAGGCAACGGTGGCTGCGATCGCGGCGTCCTGGGCCTGCTCGATCGCTTTCCGAGTGTCGTTGTCGCCCAGCGCCCAGAGCGTCGACACGCTCTTGGCGGG
>JASCOJ010000274.1 GCA_029959645.1 Microbacteriaceae bacterium PS02332
ACCCAGGTCGCGACGGTCATGCCCGCGGCCCGCGCACGCTGCGCCATGACCGGCATGACCGGACCGTAGGAGCGGTCGTCCTGGCCGCCGGCGAAGAACGCGGAGGAGGCCCGGTACGGCGTGTGCGCCGCGAGCAGCGCGGCCGGTTGTGCGGCACGCCAAGCCGCGGCGTCACCGGCGAAGCCCTCGGCGATCGTCCTGGCCGGCGTGCCGAGACCGGGGCCGGCCTCCCCCGACTCGTCGACGAGGGACCCGAAGCGGTCCGGGTCGCCGGCACCGAGCTGGATCGCACACGTCCCGCC
>JASCOJ010000275.1 GCA_029959645.1 Microbacteriaceae bacterium PS02332
CCGCTGCGACGGTCACGCCCTTCGCCACGGCGCGTGCGGTTGTGCGCATGCGGGGTTGCCGTCCGGGGCGGACGGCGCTCCTCTCTGTGGGCCGATGAGACGCCGGCGACGCTAAGGAGCGCCGGTGGCCGCGCGGCGAACGGCACCCGTCCGGGGGGTGAACCGGGCGGCGTGTCTGTGGGTGTTCGCAGTGCCGCCCGTCAGGGCCGCGGCGGCGCAGGCAGCGCGGTCGCGAGGGCACCGGCCGGGAGGCCCACCGCGGCTCCCTGCCCCGCGAACAGCCCCAGGGACGGGACTGCCC
>JASCOJ010000276.1 GCA_029959645.1 Microbacteriaceae bacterium PS02332
CGTTGAGGCGAACGAGTAGTGGGGCTGCGGTCGACGGCGCAGCTAGCGGGTCTCCGCGCTGCGCGGGGTCCGCTTCCGTCCGGTGGTCGTCCCTGCCGTGCGGTTCCGCCACTGGCCTTCCTCTGACTTCTTCTTTGACCGCGGTGCCGAGCGGTGAGATGTGAGGGCGCAGTTGGGGCAGCCGGTCGCGTATTTGGAGGTGTGGTTGTCTGGCCGGACTGAGAATGCTCCGTGTTCGCTACAGTTCACGGTCACGTCGGTTCGCGCGTCCAAGTACACGACCACGGTGTAGTCGTACCGG
>JASCOJ010000277.1 GCA_029959645.1 Microbacteriaceae bacterium PS02332
ACCCCGCCGATCGCCCCGCACGGCAGGTCGGTCGCCGCGGCGATGCGGGCGAACCCCGCGACCCCGAGGGCCGGCGGGTGGTCCGGCTTGGTCGTCGTCGGGTGCACGACGCCGACGCCGAGCAGGTCGCCCGTCCCGCGGGGGAGCCGGTGCACCGCCGCCAGGTGCTCCGGGGTGTGCGCGGTCAGGCCGACGTGCGCGTCCGGCCCGAGGAGCGCCCGTGCCGCCTCGGCGGGGACGTCCGACTGGCCGAGGTGCACCCCGGCGACGCGGTGTCCGGCGTGCCGGGCGGCGAGGACC
>JASCOJ010000278.1 GCA_029959645.1 Microbacteriaceae bacterium PS02332
GTCCGGCGAGCAGGGCCATGGGCTCGCCCTCGCCGGGATCATCTGCGGCTGGGCGTTGACGGCGCTCTGGATCATCGGCGTCGTGGCGTTCTTCGCGCTCATCGGGTCGCACAGCTACTCGGACTACAACCCCGCCACCTCGACGTTCGGCGGCGACGGCTCAGGCGCCTGACCCACCCGCGGCCTCGCCGGCCACCTCGACGAGCCGCTCGCACAGGACGGTCGTGTGGCGGCCCTCCAGACGGGTCAGGACGAGCGTCAACCGACGGGTGCCGCCCTTCAGACGCAACCGCTTGCGG
>JASCOJ010000279.1 GCA_029959645.1 Microbacteriaceae bacterium PS02332
GGACTGGGCCGACCCCGCCGCCGAGGGTCGCCGTGTCGTCGGGGACCTGCCCAGCGGCCTCGGCGAGCTCGCCGTCATCGACGGCGCCGGGCCCTACCCGCACACCGAGACGCCGGCCGAGGTGCTGGCGCTGCTGCTCCCGTTCCTCACCCGGGTGTGTGCGCCGAGTGCCGTGTGGGACGACCGTGCCTAGGGCTGGCCTCGTCGCGACGATCTTCACGGAGACCGCCGCGGCCCTCGCCGACGAGCTCGGCCTCGCGCAGCTCAGCATGAGCACCGTCGCGGACCGGCTCGGGGT
>JASCOJ010000027.1 GCA_029959645.1 Microbacteriaceae bacterium PS02332
CCGCCGCCCCCCCCCCCCCCCCCGGGGGGGCCCCCCCCCCGGGGGGGGGGGGGGGCCCCCCCGGCCCGCCCCCACCGGGTCCGCGGCCACGAACTGGGGTCACGTCGACTGCGCGGATCGGCCACACGTGAGCATGTTTGCTGTACCCCGCCCCGTGACTTCGTGTTACGTGAAGTGCATGACACAACAGCCGACCCCCGACGCACCGCGCCCCGGACCTCCGGGTGCCGCCGCGACGGGCAGCGACACGACGGGCGCCGGCACCTCGACCAGTCGATCCGGCGGCCCGCACCGAATGGTGGACATGACCGTCGACGTGATCCTGCCCTGCCTCAACGAGGCGGACGCCCTGCCGCAGGTGATCGGCCGCCTCCCGGAGGGCTACCGGGCCGTCGTCGTCGACAACGGCTCGACCGACGGGTCCGCAGAGGTCGCCCGCGCGCTCGGCGCCGTCGTCGTGACCGAGCCGGTCCGCGGCTTCGGATCGGCCTGCGCGGCCGGCGTCACCGCGGCGACCGCCGAGTTCGTCGCGTTCTGCGACGCCGACGCCTCGATGGACCCCGCTGAGCTCCCCGACCTCGTCGCCCGCGTGGCCGACGGCCGGGTCGACCTGGCCCTCGGCCGGCGCGTGCCGACCAGCCGCGGCGCCTGGGCACCGCACGCCCGCTTCGCGAACCGCGTGCTCGCCGTGCTCATGCACCGTGCGACCGGCTACCGTCTCCGCGACCTCGGCCCGATGCGCGTGATGCGCCGGGAGGACCTGGTCGCCCTCGACCTGCAGGACCGCCGCAGCGGCTACCCGCTCGAGATGGTCCTCGCCGCGCACGCCGCCGGCTGGCGTGTCGACGAGTCGGACATCGCCTACGCGCAGCGGATCGGCGACAGCAAGGTCACGGGCACGCTCCGCGGCACGGTCAACGCCGTCAAGGACATGTCGCGGCTGCTGCGTGCGTACCGCCGGGAGGCCCAGGGCCACGCCCCGGCACCCGTGTCGGTCCGCCAGCGGGTCGCCGCGTCCAGGTCTGCCGGATCGGCGTCTGCCGGATCGGCCGGTCTGGACCGTGCAGCGTCGACGTCGGCATCGACGCCGTCGTCGTCGGTCGAGGAGGTCCGCTCGTGAGCGCCACGTCGACGCCGGGCGTGACCATCGCGGTCGTCGCCAAGGAGTGCCTCCCCGGCAAGGTGAAGACCCGGCTGACCCCGGCGCTCTCCCCCGAGGGCGCCGCACGCGTGGCTGCCGCGAGCCTCGCCGACACGCTCGCCGTCGTGCAGGCGCTGCCCGCCGAGCGCCGCGTGCTGTTCTACGACGGCGAGGTCCTGCCCGAGGGCGCCACGGGCTTCGACGTCCTGCACCAGCCCGGCGGCGGACTCGACGAGCGCCTCGGCTTCCTCTTCGACGCCGTCGAGGGCCCGCTGCTCCTGGTCGGCATGGACACCCCGCAGGTCTCGGTCGAGGCACTCGCGCCCGTGTTCGACGACCCGGCGCGCGACGCCTGGTTCGGACCGGCGGAGGACGGTGGCTTCTGGTCGCTGTACCTGCGCGAGCCCGACGGCGCCCTGCTCCGCGGCGTCCCGATGTCGCAGGACGACACCGGGGCCGTGCAGCTCGAGCGCCTCGCCGACGCCGGCCTCGACGTCGGCATGCTCGACACCCTCCTCGACGTCGACACGATCCCCGACGCCGAGCGCGTCGCCACCCTCGCTCCGGACTCGCGGTTCACCGCCGCCCTGTCCGCCGAACACACGCCCGCCTCCGGAGGCGCCCGATGACCGACACCACCAGCACCCTGCAGGCCTTCGGGGCCGGCGGCGACGAGCCCTACGCCCGCGCCCTCCGCTCCGACGGACGGCTGCACCTGACCGACGCCGACCACCCCGGCCGTGCCGTCACGATGGACGTCGGCCGCTGGAGCGCGGACGCCGACCGGGTCGACCGCACACTGCTCGAGGGTGCCGACGGCCCCGTCATCGACCTCGGCTGCGGCCCGGGTCGGATGCTCGTCGCCGCCGCACGCATGGGCCTGCCGTCGCTCGGCGTCGACGTCTCCGCCGAGGCCGTCGCGATCGCGCGCCGCTCCGGTGGCCGCGCCGTGCAGGGCTCGGTGTTCGACGCCGTCCCCGACGAGGGCTTCTGGGACACCGCACTCATCATCGACGGCAACATCGGCATCGGCGGCGACCCCGTCGCCCTGCTCGGACGGGCCCGCGACATCGTCCGGGACGGCGGCCGGATCGTCGTCGAGACGCACCACGACGACGACGCCGACCGCACCTACCGTGCCACCGTCACCGATGCGGACGGCCACGCGAGCGAGACGTTCCCGTGGGCCGAGGTCGGCCTGCACGCCCTCCTCGGGTACGCCGGTGCCGCCGGCCTCACCCTGCGGCAGAGCTGGTCCGACGCCGGTCGGGCGTTCTGCGAGCTCGTCGCGGAGTGAGCCCGGACGCTTCTTTTGCATTGTGCAAGAGAAGCGGGTAGGGTCGACTGCAGCAGCCGACGGAGTCGCGGACCCGTCGGTGATGTTCGATGATCTCCCGGGTCCCGACGCCGTTCCACGACAGCGAGGAGACCACCATGACGACGACCGACACCACCTTCCCCCTCGGCGGCTCCTTCGTGAGCGGGCTCCGTGACCGCGACGAACTCGGCACCTTCACCGGCGTGCAGCAGCGCTCCGTCGGGACCTACACGGGCGCTGGCCTCGGCCGTCGACTCGGCCGCTTCGTCGACACGCAGTTCCGCCGCATCGGGACGAGCACGGCGAGCATCCGCACCGCCACCGGCTCGATGCGCACGGCCACCGGGTCGTTCCGCACCGCCTGATCCCGCCGACTCCCCGGAGTCGCCCTCGGCCGTCGCCCACCGTCCACACGGACACCGGGTGGCGGCCGTTCTGTGGCGAGCCCGCGTCACCTGGGCTGGCGGACCCGCTCCGTGAGGGCCGCGAGCCAGGCGAGCGGCGTCAGCCCGTGCCCTCTTCCGGGACGTCCACACCGGGCAGGCGGTCGCTCAGGTCCTCGAGCCAGGCACGCGGTGTCAGTCCGAGCCGGCGCTCCGGGTTGAATCCGATGCGCATCGTTTCGAGCAACCCGAGTACCTCGTCATCCGTCCGGTAGGCGTCGAGTGTCGATGGCGGCATCGAGGCGGGACCGGAGCGCTGTGAACCACGCGACCTCACTCGTACCTGCGTCGACCGCCGCGGAGAAGCCGGAGCCGATGTCGGAGAGGAGCTGCTGGAGGTCGTCATCCGTGGGGTGCGCAAGGAGCACCTCGTCGATCTGGTCCCGGAGTCGGCGCTGGTAGGTGGCGGAGAGGGCGAACACGTCGGACTGCAGCACGGCCTCCACGTCGGCGAAGTCGTCCTGCCAGTCGACGTTGAACGAAGCCGTCATCAGCGACATGAAGCCCGGGTACCGATCCGACATCGCCGAGAAGTCCTTGGTCGGAGGCCGCGCAGCCCTACTCGACTCCGGAAGGCGATCGCGGAGGTCCTCGAGCCAGGCACGAAGCGTCAGTCCGAACCTCCGTTCCGGGTTGAACGTGACGTCCATCGCTTCGAGGAACCCGAGCACCTCCTCGTCCGTCCGGTAGGTGTCGAGGATCTGCTCCACTTCCCGGCGCAGATCCCGCCGCCCTTCCTCGCCGAAGTCAGCGAAGGCGGCGTCGTAGACCTCGTAGACGGTCGACCAGTGGAGTCGCCAGTCCGGGTAGAAGTACCCGCGCGTCAAGCTGTCGAAGTCCGGGTACCGCCGGACCAGATCGTGGTGCTCCGTCATGCTCTTCCCCCGACCGCCGACGACGCCGCGGACGGGGTGGTGCCGTCGGCTCCCTCCTCGCCGGCGAAACCGGCCACGAGGCGAGACCGCAGGGAGCGCAGCCAGGGCAACGTGTCCTCGCCGGCGTCGTAGCGCGCTCGGAAGCCGGTTCCGGTACTCCGGAGCGCTGCCCGCGCGCCGTCCTCCGTGGTGAACTCCTGCAGGAAGTGCTCCACCTCGTCGAGGAACGCGCGTCGGTCTCCGACCGGTTGGCTGAAGACCTCCTCGGAGAGGACGTCCTCCGCGGAGTCGTGATCGAAGCGCCAATCCTGGTGGAACGCGCCGCCCATCATGGCTGCGAGATTCGGGTACGAGTGCTGCATCGTGCGGTGATCCATCGGCGCTCCTACCGCTTCGTCGAGCGCTTCTTCATCCCGTTTCGCTTCAGCGCGGGCCAGCGCCGTTTCGACGCGCAGTACCGCGTCCGTGGTCGTCTCCATGGTCCCTCCCCCGGTTCCTCGTCGACCCTACGCACCCCCACAGGAACCCGCTGCGACGACGACAGCCCTGTGGTCGGACCGGCACCGTCACAGACCCTGAGCGCGCGCACGTGCCGGATGCCAGGATGGGGACATGAACGACCGTGCCGGCACCCCAGCCACCGCAGACGACCTCGTCGACCTCGACGCCCTCGTCGCCGCGTACTACGACCGCGTCCCCGACGTCTCGGTCCCGGAGCAGAAGGTCGTGTTCGGCACCTCGGGCCACCGGGGCTCCTCCCTCGACACAGCGTTCAACGACACGCACATCGCAGCGATCACGCAGGCGATCGTCGAGTACCGCCGGTCGCAGGGCACCGACGGCCCGCTGTTCATCGGTCGCGACACGCACGCGCTGTCCGGGCCCGCCGAGCGCACCGCGCTCGAGGTCCTCGCCGCGAACGAGGTGCACGTGCTCGCCGACAGCGAGAACGGGTACGTCCCGACGCCGGCGCTGAGCCACGCGATCATCCGCTACAACCGCGCCGGGCACGACGACACCGCCGACGGCATCGTCATCACGCCGAGCCACAACCCGCCCCGTGACGGCGGCTTCAAGTACAACCCGCCGCACGGTGGCCCCGCGGACAGCGACGCCACCTCGTGGATCGCCGACCGTGCGAACGCGATCATCGCCGGCGGCAACGCCGAGGTGCGCCGTGCCGAGCACGCGACCCACGACGGCTACGACTTCCTGCACACCTACGTCGCCGACCTCGAGAACATCATCGACATCGCCGCGATCAAGAAGGCCGGCGTGAAGATCGGCGCCGACCCGCTCGGTGGCGCGTCGCTGCCGTACTGGAACGCCATCCGCGACCACTACGGGCTCGACCTCACCGTCGTGAACCCGGACGTCGACCCGACCTGGTCGTTCATGACGCTCGACTGGGACGGCAAGATCCGGATGGACCCGTCGAGCCCCTCGGCGATGGCGTCCGTGCTCGCGCACAAGGACGAGTACGACGTGCTGACCGGCAACGACGCCGACTCCGACCGGCACGGCATCGTCACGCCCGACGGCGGCCTGATGAACCCGAACCACTACCTCGCCGTCGCGATCGAGTACCTCTACGCGCACCGGCCGCAGTGGCGTGACGACGCCGCGATCGGCAAGACCCTCGTGTCGTCGAGCATCATCGACCGTGTCGCCGAATCGCTCGGACGCCGCCTGTGGGAGGTCCCGGTCGGCTTCAAGTGGTTCGTCCCCGGCCTGATCGACGGCTCCGTCGCCTTCGGTGGCGAGGAGTCCGCGGGCGCCTCGTTCCTGCGCATGGACGGCACCGCGTGGACGACCGACAAGGACGGCATCATCCTGGCGCTGCTGGCGTCGGAGATCGTCGCGGTCACCGGCAAGACCCCGTCGCAGCTCTACACCGAGCTCACCGAGCGCTTCGGCGCCCCGGTCTACCAGCGCGTCGACGCCGCTGCGAGCAAGGAGCAGAAGGCCCGTCTCGGCAAGCTCGACGGCGAGGCCATCACCGCCGAGACCCTCGCCGGCGACCCGATCACCGCGAAGCTCTCGAAGGCCCCGGGCAACGACGCAGCCGTGGGTGGCGTCAAGGTCGTCACCGACAAGGCCTGGTTCGCAGCGCGACCGTCCGGCACCGAGGACGTGTACAAGATCTACGCCGAGAGCTTCGTGAGCCAGGAGCACCTCGAGCAGGTCCAGCGCGAGGCCAAGGAGATCGTCGACGCGGCACTCGGCGCCTGAGGCGTTGCCAGCCGGGCGCAGGTCCGGCAGGCTGGGGACTCGGAACGGGGGACCCCATGGGATGGTTCGGACGGAAGAAGCCCGCAGCGGGCGACAGTGCCGCCGCGGCACCGCAAGCGGAGGCCCCGCAGGCGGAGGCACCGTCGCTCGTCGCGCTCGCCCGACGCACGCTCGCGGAACGTGGCGTCGAGACGACGATCGAGCCGCAGGAGGACGACCCGACACGGTTGCAGCTCCGCGGTGCCGACGGGCAGGTCTACCTGCTCGGCAACCTCGCGGGGCTCGTGCACGGCCAGGATCCCCGGACCCAGGCCGACATCGTCGCGCGGCACTTCGACGCGATGGTGCAGGGCGAGCGTGAGCCCGACGCCGAGGACCTGACCGCGGACGAGCTCCGCGACCAGATCCGACTGCGCATCATGTCGGTCAGCACCCCGGACGCACTCGACCTCTCCTACGCGCGGCCGTTCGCCCCCGGGCTCGTGCTCGCGCTGTGCCTCGACCAACCGACGATGGTGAAGACGCTGTCGGCCGGCACGGTGGCGAAGCTCCCGCTCAGCCTCGACGAGCTCTTCGCGCTGGGGCAGCTCCGCACCGACGCCGAGCCGGTCGAGGAACGCGCCGAGATCGCCCCCGGGGTGTTCGTCGTCGAGGGGTCGTCGATGTTCACCGCGTCGAAGGCGGTCAACCTGCCGGCGCTGTTCGGTGCCGCCCCGTACGGCACCGTCTTCGCGATCCCGCAGCGCCACCTCGTGCTTGCTGTGCCGATCCAGGCGGACAGCCTCACCGCCATCAACACCCTTGCCGGGGCGCTCCTGCAGGTCCTGTCGGCCGAGGGCGGTCTCCCGGGCGGTGTCCTCAGCCGCAACCTGCTGTTCGCCCGGGGCGGCGAGGTCAGCGTCGTCTCGGACATCGAGCGCGAGTCGGGTGTGATGCGCATCGAGATCGACGAGCGCTTCCAGGCGGCGCTCGAGGAGGCCGGCGCCGTCTGACCCGCGCCGGTCCGCCGGAGCCGTGACGGGCCTCCCGGACCGCTGCCGATCTCCACAGGAACGCACATGGTGTGGGCACTCCGCTTGCGGAAGCTGTAACTTTGCACGCAGCGCAAATTTCTCGGGAGACCTGCACATGACCCAGACCGCGACCGCACCCGCGGCCCCCACGACGGCATCGAACGTCGTGATGAACCACCGCCAGATCCTCCTGGTGATCTACGGCCTGATGGCCGGGATGTTCCTCGGCGCCCTCGACCAGACGATCGTCGGCACCGCCATCCGCACCATCGGCGACGACCTGCACGGGCTCGACCAGCAGGCGTGGGTGACCACCGGCTACCTGATCGCCTCGACGATCACGACCCCGATCTACGGCAAGCTGTCCGACATCTTCGGCCGGCGCCCGCTGTTCATCACGGCGATCGCGATCTTCATCCTCGGCTCGCTGGCCGCGTCGTTCTCGACCTCGATGCTCATGCTCGCCGGGTTCCGCGCGCTGCAGGGCCTCGGCGCCGGTGGCCTGATGTCGCTGCCGCTCGCGATCATGGGCGACATGCTCGCCCCGCGTGAGCGCGCCAAGTACCAGGGGTACTTCCTCGCGGTGTTCGGCATCTCGTCGGTGATCGGTCCGCTCGTCGGCGGCGTGTTCGCCGGTGCGAGCGAGCTCGTCTTCATCTCCGGCTGGCGCTGGGTGTTCCTGATCAACGTGCCGATCGGCATCATCGCGCTGTTCATGGTGCTGACGTTCCTGCACCTGCCGAACTTCAACGCCCGGAAGAAGCCGCGCATCGACTGGTGGGGCGCGAGCCTCGTCATCGTGACGCTCGTGCCGCTGCTCCTCATCGCCGAGCAGGGCCGCGAGTGGGGCTGGGACTCCCCCGGTGCCTTCGCCTGCTACGCGATCGGCGCACTCGGGCTCATCGCCTTCATCATCGTCGAGCGCGTGATGGGCGACGACGCGATCCTGCCGCTGAAGCTCTTCGGCTCGCGGGTGTTCTCGATGGCCGCGATCCTGTCGGTGCTCATCGGCTTCGGCATGTTCGGCGCGATGCTGACCATCCCGCTGTACCTGCAGATCGTGAAGGGCGTCACGCCGACCGAGTCCGGGTTCGCGATGCTCCCGATGGTGCTCGGCCTGATGATCTCCTCGATCGCCTCGGGCCAGATCGTGTCCCGCACCGGCAAGTACCGGATCTTCCCGGTCACCGGCACGGCGTTCACGGCTGTCGGCTACACGGTGCTGACGTTCCTCACCGCCGACCGGCCGCTCTGGTTCCTGATGACGGGCATGTTCCTCATCGGTCTCGGGCTCGGTCAGCTCATGCAGACCCTGACCCTCGCCGCGCAGAACTCCGTCACCCCGCGGGACATCGGTGTCGCCACCAGCGCCGCGACGTTCTTCCGCCAGATCGGCGGCACGATGGGCACCGCGGTGCTCCTCTCGGTGCTGTTCAGCCTCATGCCGACGAACATCACCGGCGCGCTGCAGAACGAGTCCGACCTGAAGAGCGCCCTCAACGCGGCGCTCAACCCCGCGGTCGCGAACGCCCAGGAGAACAAGGGCGTGATGAACCAGATCTGGGACCCGATCGTCACGCCGCTCAAGAAGAACGTGCAGGACGGCCTCGACAAGGGCGCGGTCCAGGCCAAGCAGGCCGCCGACCAGTCCGTGACGCAGCAGGTCACCGCCGCCGTCCAGCAGCAGGTCGCCGCCGGCTCCGTGCCCGCGGAGGCCGCCGACACGATCATCGCCCAGCAGGTCGACGACGCGAAGGCCGGCGCTGAGCGGGAGGCGCTGCAGTCCGCCGCGTCGAAGGCCGGAGCCGAGGTCGTCGACGGCACGCTCCAGGTCAACTACTCGAACGCCGCCCAGCGCAAGAACGTCGTCGACGCGGCCGCCCCGAAGCTCGTCGAGCAGCTGAAGAAGGGCACGTCGAGCAGCTCGTCCAGCGCCTCGTCGACGAACGACACGTCGTTCCTCAACGGCGCCGACAAGCGTCTCAGCCGCCCGTTCCTCGTCGGGTTCAGCGACTCGGCGGTGACGGTCTACTACGTCGGCCTCGCCGTGATCCTGCTCGCCTTCGTGCTCACCTGGTTCTTCAAGGTGCCGCCGCTCCGCAAGACCTCGGCCCTGCAGGAGCAGGCCGACGCCGCGCGGAAGACGGCCAGCGACGACCAGCTCACCGTCGACGCCCAGCAGGCCGCGGCCGGCAGCGGCGCACTCGTCTCCCCCGACACCGGGTCGATGGCGGTCGTGCCGACCTCGCCGGACGTCCCGGCGCAGCCCCGCTCGGCTCGGGGTGCCGGCAGCGGCGGCGTGTCCGTCCTGCCTGCGCAGGACGTCCGCCGGGAGACCACGCAGGACACGCGACAGGAGCCGGCGCAGGAGCCCGCGACCGACCGGACGGGAGGCCCGACCGCCTCCGCCCCGTCGGCGCAGCCCCGCCCCGCCGACGGCACCCGTGCTCCCCTGCCGGAGGCTCCGACCCACGGCGCGCACTCGGCGGCGACGCCGGTGGACGAGCCGCCGACGACGACCGGCATGATCCGGGCGCAGCACGGCGCACACGCAGTCGGGACGCCGACCACGCCGGCCTCCCCGCCGGAGCCGGAGGGCGACGCACACCCGCACGGCCGGCACTCCGCCGAGTAGCACCACGCTCCACCACGAGGGCGGCATCCCGATCCGGGGTGCCGCCCTCGTGGCGTTCCGAGGGGGTCGGCGTAGCGTCCGGTGCATGAGCCTCGAGGTCCGCAACGACACCGACCAGAACCAGTACTCCCTCGTCGAGGACGGCGCCGTGATCGGCCTCGCCGCGTACGAGATCGACGGCCACGACATCCGCTTCGTGCACACCGAGGTCGACCCGGAGCACCGCGGTGGCGGGCACGCGTCGATGCTCGTGCAGCACGCGCTCGACGACGTCCGCGAGCACTCGGACCGCCGGGTCGTCCCGCAGTGCAGCTACGTCGCCGCCTGGCTCGAGCGGCACCCGGACCACCAGGAGCTCACCGAGCGCTGAGCGCCGCCGCGCCGCTGCCGCTCGACCTCGATCTCGGGGTCAGTACGAGCGGTCGAGCGTCCCGGCGCGGTGCTCCGTCGTGTGACGCGCCTGCGCGCGCACCTTCGGCACGGCGATCAGGACCGTCCCGCTGAGCAGGTCGTGGTCGTCCCGGGCCGGCGTCGGTGCCTCCCGCGGCAGCTGCGACTGCCGTTCGAGCTCCGCCTGTGTCTCGTGGCGCGTCGGCGCGAACACCTCGTCCATCATGGGCAGCACGCCCCCGGATCCGCCCCCGCGTGTGGCCTTGTTCGACAGGTCGATCCAGCCCAGGCGATCGGCGATCCACATCACGACGGCCGCAGCGGCCACCGCCCCCAGCAGGATCAACCAGTTCACGGCAGCGACGCTACGTGACCGATCGGCTCCGGGCATCCGCCGCGCGGCTGATCCTCGCCATCCGTCCTGAGGACGCAGCCGTGGCAGCGCCTCGGCTCAGGGCACCCGCTCGAGCCACTCCCGCGTCGAGAACTTCGTGTCCACGAGTTCGCGCGCCTTCTGCCGCTCGGCGTCGGTCACGTGCCCCTCGGTGGCGCCGTACAGCTTCGTGAACGTGCCGACGAGCCGGTCGATGATCTCGGCGCGGGTGAGCCCGGTCTGCGAGCGGAGCGGGTCGACACGCTTCGCGGCGCTCGTCGTCCCCTTGTCGCTCATCTTCTCGCGGCCGATCCGGAGGACCTCCACCATCTTCTCGCCGTCCATGTCGTAGCTCATGGTGGCGTGGTGCAGGAGCGACCCGGTGCCGAGGCGCTTCTGCGCGGCCCCGCCGATCTTCCCCTTCGTCGAGGTGATGTCGTTGAGCGGCTGGTAGTACGCCTCGATGCCGAGGGACTTCAGCGCCTCGATGACCCACTCGTCCAGGTAGGCGTACGAGTCGGCGAAGGTCATGCCCTGCACGAGGTCGGTCGGCACGTACAGCGAGTACGAGATGATCGCGCCGGCGTCCATGAACATCGCGCCGCCGCCGGAGATCCGCCGGACGACCTGCACGCCGTACTTCTCGGCGCCGGCCGGGTCGACCTCGTTCTTCAGCGACTGGAACGACCCGATGACGACCGCGGGCTGGTCCCACTCCCAGATGCGGAGGGTCGGTCCACGTCGCCCGGCGCCGACCTCCTCGGTGAGGACCTGGTCGAGCGCGAGGTGCTCGTTCGGGCTGATCGGCCCCTCGTGGATGACCTCCCACGCGTAGTCGCGCCACGAAGACGCCCGCGAGAGCGCGCGGCGCACGGCGACCCCCACCGCCTCGGGCGTGAAGCCGAGCAGGACGGCGTCGACCGGGAGCGCGGCGCGCACCGCGGCGGCGATGCCGGCTGCGTCGGTGTCGGCGCGGAGGCCGTTCACGGCCGCGTCGATGAGCGGCAGCGCGTCGTCGGGCTCGAGGAAGAAGTCCCCCGCCAGACGGAACTGGTCGATGTGCCCGTCGACGACCTCCAGGTCGACGACGACGAGCTTGCCTCCGGGGACCTTGTACTCACCGTGCATGCCGCCAGCCTATGCCGACTGCCGCTCTCGGAACCGGGCTCGTAGCGCCCACGGTCACGCCGGAGCGTCGGCCGCGGGCTCCATCCAGAACGGCGAGTAGTGGTAGCCGTCGAGGTCGTCGAACTGGCGCTGGTACATGAAGGGGTACTCGTCGGTGTCGCCGACCCGCCCACCGGCCGCGCGAGCCCGCTCGACCAACTCGTCGACCGCCTCCCGGCTGTCGAGGTCGAACGAGACCGTGACCTTCGACGGGGTGTCCGGACCGCCGATGAGCTCCTCGGTGGCACCGACGCTCTCGTACACCGCCCGACTGGCGAGCATGACGTACTGGCCGGGGGCGACGGCGAAGCACGACGCCTCCGGACGGGACATGCCCGGGTCCAGGGTCCACCCGAGCGCGGAGTAGAAGGCGGTCGCCCGCTCGACGTCGGCCACGGGGCACGTGATGAAGAGGCTCATGCCGCTGATGCTGGACCCGCGCAGGAGGCCCGTCAAGACCCGTCAGGTCCGGCGCGACCCGACGGCGCGGTCCAGCCATGCGACGAGGTCGCCGACGACCTCGTCGCGGTTCGTCTCGTTGTAGACCTCGTGCCGGGCCCCCTCGTACACCTGCACGGTGACGTCCGAGAGCCGGCCCCACCGTCGGTAGGCCCGGGCGAGGAGCTGCACGGACCGGGGCCCGCCGAGGGAGTCCTCGGACCCGACCTGGAGGAGCATCGGCAGGTCGTGCGGGATCCGGCGCCGCGGGACCCCGAGCAGCCGGAGCGTGTCCGCGAGGCCGAACAGCCCGATCACGTCGGCCTGCACCGCGTACGGGTCGAGCCCGACGGCGTCGATGACGGCCCGGTCGCGGCTGAGCCACTCGTACTTCGTCGGGCCGAGGGCCGCGTGCCGCTTGTTGAGGTCGCCGCCGTTCATGAGTCCGGGCACCCGGAGCGCGGTCGCGGAGAGGACGACCCCGTCGTAGGCGGTGGAGGAGGAGTTCACGATCCGCTGCGCCATGAGCGAGCCCCAGGAGTGCCCGAGCAGCACGAGGGGCAGCCCGGGGTCGGCGGCCCGGGCGACCGCGGTCATCTGCTCGACGGCCGCGATCGCCGCGCGGAGGCCGCCGGGACCGAGCCGGCCGAGCTTCGTGACGTCGTCGTCCCACTGCCGCATGCCGGTGCGCCCGTGCCCGCGGTGGTCGTTCGCGACGACGGTGTACCCGGCGCGGACGAGGTCCTGCGCGAGCGGCTCGTACCGCACGCCGTGCTCGCCGACCCCGTGGGCGATCTGCACGATGCCCTTCGGCCGGGCCGCACGCCACGTCGAGTAGACGATCTCGATGCCATGGGCATCGAGGAACGACGAGTCCCCTCGGGCGGCGGAGAAGGTGGGCACGGGTGCATCCTCGCAGACCGCAGGCTCCCGCGCCTGTTCATCCTCCGTTCACCCGGCCGCTCGACCACGGGCCTAGCGTCGCCGCCATGGACGTCCTCGTCACCGTCGTGTTGGTGATCGTGGTGGCCCTCGTGTTCGACTTCACGAACGGGTTCCACGACACCGCGAACGCCATGGCCACCTCGGTGGCCACGGGTGCCCTCAAGCCCCGCACCGCCGTCATCATCTCCGCCGTGCTCAACCTCGTCGGTGCGTTCCTCTCCACGGAGGTGGCGAAGACCGTCTCGCAGGGCATCATCCGCGAGGGTCAGGACGGCATCCACATCACCCCGACGATGATCTTCGCCGGGCTGGTCGGCGCCGTGCTCTGGAACCTCGCCACGTGGTACCTCGGGCTGCCCTCGTCGTCCACGCACGCGCTGTTCGGCGGGCTCATCGGGGCGTCGATCATCGGCGCCGGGCTGCACTCGGTCGACTGGGCCACGGTGGTCTCGAAGGTGGTGCTGCCTGCCCTGCTCTCCCCCGTCATCGCGGGGGTGATCGCCCTCGTCGCGACGTACGCCGCCTACCGCCTGACGAAGAACGCCACCACGCACGGTGCCGCGACCGGCTTCCGGCACGGCCAGACGATCTCGGCGTCGCTCGTCTCGCTCGCGCACGGCACGAACGACGCGCAGAAGACCATGGGCGTGATCACGCTGACCCTGATCGCCGCCGGCTACCAGGGCGCGGGCACCGGCCCGGCACTCTGGGTGATCCTGGCATGCGGGTCCGCGATCGCCCTCGGCACCTACATGGGCGGCTGGCGGATCATGCAGACCGTCGGCAAGAAGATCTCCGACGTGCAGTCCCCGCAGGGCTTCGCGGCGGAGACCAGTTCGGCCGCGACGATCCTCGTGTCGTCGCACCTCGGCTTCGCGCTGTCCACGACCCACGTCACGAGCGGCTCGGTCATCGGCTCCGGTCTCGGGAAGAAGCTCGCCGACGTGCACTGGGGCGTCGTCGGGAAGATCGTCATCGCCTGGGTGATCACGCTCCCGTCGGCCGCGGTGGTCGGCGGACTCGCGACCTGGCTGGCCTCCACGTCGTCGATCGGTCTCGTCGTCGTCGCGGTGCTCGCCCTCGCCGGCGGCCTGACGTTCCTCGTCCTGGCCCGCCGCAAGCCGATCAGCGCCGACGACGTGCACGAGGGCGCCGACGAGCGCCAGCCCGTCACCGCCGGGAACTGAGGGAGGACGTCATGCACATCGACTTCGGCGCCATCGGCACCGTCGCGGGCGTCGGCTTCGTCGCCGCCGTCGGCGTCGTCCTGCTCTACACGGTCGGCCTCCGCCTGCTCGGCACCGGGCAGCCGGTCGACGCCGGCGGCGAGCGCACCCAGTACGGCGAGGAGACCCCGCGCTCCGGCACGACCCCGCCGCTGGCGCTCGCCGGCGCCGGCCTGTGCTTCGCCGTCTGCGCCGCCGCCGTCCTGTACGGCATCTGGCTCACCGTCCCGCAGTTCCACTGACGTCCGCCGCGCCGGCCGGACGGGAGGCCCGGGAGACGCGAGCCGCACCGCTCGCGTCTGCCGAGCCTCCCGTCCGGCTTCCTGCGAGCCCGACCGGTCCGGCCTGGGAGGATCACCGGATGACCTCCCACCGGCTCGACACCACCGCGGAGACGGCCGTCGACGTCTTCTCCGCCGAACGTGCTCCCGTGCTGACCGTGGCACCGGGTGACACGGTCACCGTCCGGAGCCTGAGCGCTGCCGGCTACACCGAGCGTCAGCCGGCACCCGGCGTCGATGCGCCGGTCCTCATCGACTCGCGCCGGGGTCACTGCCTGGTCGGCCCGATCGCGGTCGCCGGCGCCCGGCCGGGGCAGGTGCTCGCGGTCCGGTTCGACGAGCTCGTCCCGGACGACTGGGGTTACACCGCGTCGGGCGGCGTCGACTCCGAGCTCAACCGGGCCCTCGGCCTCGCCGACCCGGCCGCCCGTGGTCCGCTGCTGTGGGACGTTGACGCTGCTGCGGGCACCGCCCGGAACCAGCTCGGCCTCGGGGTCCGCACCGCGCCGTTCCTCGGGGTGGTGGGCGTCCCGCCCGAGGCCACGGGCGAGCACTCGACGATCCCGCCGCGGGCGGTCGGCGGCGGCAACATCGACTGCCGCGAGCTCGTGGCCGGGTCGACGCTGTACCTGCCCGTGACGGTGCCCGGTGCGTTGCTCTCCGTGGGCGACGGGCACGCGCCGCAGGGTGACGGCGAGGTCTCCGGGACCGCGCTCGAGTGCGGCATGACGACCACGATGACGCTGTCGCTCCTCGACGGCGCACCGGTCGAGGGCATCCATGCCGACACCCCCGCGGGGCGGATCACCTTCGGGTTCGACGCCGACCTGAACGCGGCGACCGCGACCGGCCTCGACCGGATGGTCGACTGGATCGCCGGTCGCCACGGCGTCACCCGGGCGCAGTCACTGGCGATGGCGAGCGTCGCGGTGAGCATGCGGGTCACCCAGGTCGCGAACCGCACCTGGGGCGTGCACGCGCTCCTGCCGCACGACGCGGTGCTGTCGTAGCGCGCGTCCGTCCCGACACCGGCCGCCCCGGGAGGGTCGAGCGCGGGTCAGTGCGCGGAGTACCCGCCGTCGACCAGGTGGTAGCTGCCGCTGATGAAGGAGGCCTCGTCGCTGAGCAGGAACAGCACGAGTGCGGCGACCTCCTTGTCGGTGCCGAGCCGCTTCGCCGCGTGCTGGGCCTCGAGCGCCGCGAGGTCCCCGTCGGAGAGCGACGACCGGACGAGGGGCGTGTCGATGAAGCCCGGGCCCACGGCGTTCGTGCGGACGCCCTGCGCGGTGTACTCGAGCGCGGCGACCTTGGTGAGCCCGACGAGCGCGTGCTTCGAGGCGACGTACGCCGCGTTGTGCGCGATGCCGACCGAGCCGAGCACCGAGGACATGTTCACGATCGCGCCGCCGCCGGAGGCGAGGATCGCGGGGATCTCGTATCGGAGCCCGTAGAAGACCCCGTCGAGGTCGACGCTGCGCACGCGGTCCCACGCGGCGATGTCGTACTCGCCGATCGGCTGCGGAGCGGCACCGATGCCGGCGTTGTTCACGGCGAGGTGCAGCCCGCCGTAGGTGTCGACGGCGAACTGCACGGCACGCTCGTTGTCGGCGGCCACGGCGGAGTTCGCGGAGACGGCGGCGGCGGTGCCCCCGGCCTCCTCGATCGCGGCGACGACGCGCTCGGCGGCCTCCTGCTTGATGTCGGTGACGACGACGCTCGCACCGGCCGCGGCCAGTGCCGTCGCGATCGCCTCGCCGATGCCGCTGCCGCCGCCCGTGACGACGGCGACCTTGCCCGCGAACCCTGCCATGTCCGTACCTTCCTCGAGGTCCACCCTGGACGACACCTGTCGCCCAGATCACCCTCCACGCTACACCTGCCTCCTCTCTGCACTGGCCAACTCGTTCGTTCACTGAACTAATGAGCTAGGCTAACGACCATGACCATCGCCGAACGGACCGACCGCGTGCGCTCGGCGCCGCACGCGTCGCTCAGCACGGACTTCCGCATCGCGGTGAACCGACTCTCCCGGACGCTGCGCGCGCAGAAGGCGGACGCCTCCCTCACCGACGCGCAGTTCTCCGCCCTGGCCCGCCTGCACCGGGACGGCGCCGCGACCCTCGCCGAGCTCAGCCGCACCGAGGGGGTCACGCCGCCGTCCATGACGAAGACCGTCGCGGCCCTCGTCGAGCGCGGCCTCGCGAGCAAGGGCGACCACGGCGACGACCGTCGCAAGGTGCTCATCGGCACCACCGAGGCCGGCGCCGCCGTCGTCATGGAGACCCGGCGCCGCCGCGACGGCTGGCTCACCCCGCGCCTGGCCGAGCTGACGGCCGCGGAGCGACGGACGCTCGCGGACGCCACCGACATCATGCGGAGGCTCGCCCACTCGTGACGGCCATGTTCCGGTCCCTCTCGGGACGCAACTACCGCATCTGGTTCGCCGGTGCCCTCGTGTCGAACATCGGCACGTGGATGCAGCGGACCGCCCAGGACTGGCTGGTCCTCACCCAGCTGACCCACGACGACGCCGTGGCCGTCGGCGTCACGATGGCACTCCAGTTCGGCCCGCAGCTGCTCCTGCTCCCCTGGACCGGACTGGTCGCCGACCGCTTCGACCGGCGGCGCATGCTCATGCTCACGCAGGGGCTGATGGGCCTGCTCGGTCTCGGCCTCGCGGTCATGGTGCTCACCCACACGGCGACGCTCTGGTCGCTGTACGGCTTCGCGCTGGCACTCGGCGTCGTCGCGGCCTTCGACACCCCGGTCCGGCAGGCGTTCGTGTCCGACGTCGTGTCCGGTGAGCACGTGTCGAACGCCGTGGCCCTGAACTCGGCGTCGTTCAACGCGGCCCGCCTCGTCGGACCGGCGGTCGCGGGCGTGCTCATCGCGGCCGTCGGGTCCGGCTGGGTCTTCGTCATCAACGCGGCGTCGTTCCTGGCGGTCCTCATCGCCCTGCGGTTTGTCGACCCCACGCAGCTCGCCGACCGTCCGAAGGCCGGCCGCGGCAAGGGGCAGCTCGTCGCGGGCTTCGCCTACGTCCGCACCAGGCCGGACATCGTCGTCGTGCTCTGCATGATCTTCGTCGTCGGGACCTTCGGGGTGAACTTCCCGATCTTCACCTCCACGATGGCCCGCATCGAGTTCCACCGGGGTGCGGGCGAGTTCGGCCTGCTCAACTCGGTGATGGCGATCGGCTCGGTCCTCGGCGCGCTGCTGTCGGCCCGTCGGGACAAGCCCCGGATGCGCACGCTCGTCCTCGCCGCCGGCGCGTTCGGCCTCGCGTGCACCGCCGCCGCGTTCGCCCCGACCTACTGGAGCTTCGCCGTCGTGCTCGTCTTCGTCGGGCTCGCGTCCCTGACCTTCATGACGACGGCGAACGCCCTCGTCCAGACCACCACGAAGCCCGCGATGCGTGGCCGCGTGATGGCGCTCTACATGGCGATCTTCGCGGGCGGCACCCCGATCGGCGCCCCGATCGTCGGCGGCATCGCGGACGCCTGGGGACCGCGCTGGGCGATCGGTGTCGGTGCGCTCTCCGGCTTCGTCGCGCTGGCGATCGCCGTCGTGTGGCTGACCCGCTTCCAGCACCTGCGCCTCCGGTACGACGCGGACACGCCCCTGCACCTGGCGGTCACGCACGCGATCCCGGTGGTGGGCACACGCGCCGCCCGGACCGCGGTCCGCCGTGACCTCGAACGCGACGAGGCGGTGGCCGACCGGTCGAGCGCGGTCTGAGCGCTCGACCGAGGCGGTCAGCGGATGGGCTCCGGCGCGGCGAAGACGCGGGCGTCGAGCGCCGCCGTCACCCGGGCGGTGACCCCGGCGACCAGGGAACCGGCGTCCCGGGTGGCCCCCGCCGCGGCTCCGGGCCGGACCGCCTCGAGCGCGGCGAGCACCCCGCGGAACGTGCGCAGCTCGTCGCCGAGCTCCTCGGCCACGAGGTCGGACAGGCACGCCTCGGTGCGCCGCGCGAGGAACACCAGCGAGCGCGGGCTGTGCTCGTCGAGCAGCAGGAACGCCGCCGCGTCGTCCACGGTCTGTCCGTGCCGGTGGTCGCGGTGGAACGCCTCCCCCGCCCCGCACGCCCGCAACGCCGTGGACCACGAGCGGAGCGACCCGGGGTCGAGCAGGTCCGACGCGAGCATCCGCGCCGTGACCGTGAGCCGCGCGAGGGAGCGGCCGAGCGTGAAGAACTCCCACACCTCGTCGCGGCTGACGTCCCCGTCCACCACACCGACGGCGAGGGCGCTCCGCTCCCGCACCCAGCCGAGGAACTCGTGCGCCCGGTCGCCGGCGATCCGCCGCGGCAGGCGGGAGCGCGTCGCGTTGAGACAGTCCCACAGCTCCGAGGACACGACCTCACGGGCCCGACGGGCGTCGTCCCGGGCGACGGCGACCGCGGACGCGATGGAGGCCGGCTCGTGTCGGTCGAGTGCCAGGGCCTCGAGCGTCGTCGCCGCGCTCGGGTCGGTCTCGGGGGCGTCGGAGGCCTCCACGACGGTCCGCAGCGCGCGGCCCACGTCCTGCTCCTCGGGCCCGGACGAGGGGTCCCGTCGGGCGAGGTGGACGTCGAGCAGCCGGGCGACGACGTCCGTCCGCTCGACCGCGGCACCGACCCGGTGCACGCTCCCCGCGAGCCGGTTCAGCACGTCGACACCTGCATGGGGCGAACCTACTGAGCCGTGATTGCCGGGGTGTTTCCGACCTGGGTCACCGGTGTTGCAGGGCACGCCCGGTCCCGGTCGAACGGCGCACGCGCAGGCCGGACCACATCGACTAGACAATCTAACTAGAGCGTCTAGCATTGTCGGTATGACTTCCGAGGTGGTGACCGACGCCCCGGGGTACTGGTACGGCGAGGACTCCCGGATCGACTCGGTCGACGTACTCAACGCGCTGCGGCGCTACCGCACGGCAGAGGCAGCGGCGCAGCGGCGCGTGCGCGAGGAGCTCGGCATCGGTGAGAACGCCCTCATGGCGCTCCGGATCCTCGTCGACGCCGAAGCCGAGGGCCTGACGGTGAACTCGAAGCAGCTGGCCGAACGGCTCGACATCACCGCGGCCTCCACGTCCGCCCTGGTCGACCGTCTGGTCCGGTCCGGCCACGTCGAACGGCACGCGGACCCGACCGACCGCCGCGGCGTCATCCTCACGGCGTCCGGGCGGTCGATGCGACGCGCGATCGGCGTCATCGACGAGCTGGACAGCCGTGCGGCCGAGGTCGCCGAGCACGTCGCTCCCGCCGACCTCGCCGTCATCGTGGCGTTCCTGAACGAGATGTCCGGTGCCGTCGACGACGACCCGGGCACGCAGCCGCTCCGCTGAGCAGGGAGCCCCGGGTGCGTCCGCGTACGCTCGGGCCATGCGTGAGCCCGAGGACGACATGCCCCTCGCGGAGCTCGACGCCCGCGCCCGTGCCGACGCGGCGCTCCGTCGGATCCGCGACGGCGCTGATCCGACGCGCGAGGCCTTCGACCTCGCGAACACCCTGAACGACGAGTCGGTCGGGAGGCTCGTCCGTCGCCTGCGGGACGTCCTGCGTCGGTCCTGCGGCCGCCACTGACGCGCTCGCGGGAATGCGGGCATCGGCCGGTCGCGCCGGCACCGCTCCCCGGGTGGCGCGCCCGCCCGCCGGCACCGCTCCCGGGGTGGCGCGCCCGCCCGCCCGCCGGCGCCGACGGGCGCTGCAGCTCAGAAGGCGGTGCCGACGGCAGCGATGTCGTCCGAGCCGTGCCCGGCGGCGCTGGCGTCGGCGTAGACGCGGTCGAGCGCCTCCAGGACGGTGGTCGTGACGTCGGCGTCGCGTGCGGCGTCGGTGATGAGGCCGATGTCCTTCCGCAGGCCGTCGAGGGCGAACTGGGCGGGGAACTCCCCCGCGATCATCGCGGCGCCCTTCGTGTGGGCGTAGGCCGAATCGCTCGCCGATCCCTCGATCGCCTGGAGGAACAGCTGCGGGTCGAGCCCGAGCGCCCGGGCGATCGCGAGGGACTGCCCGGTCGCGGCGGTGATCGACGCGATCCAGGCGTTCGCCGCGAGCTTGAGTGCCGTGCCCTGCCCGACCTGGTCGCCCGCGCGGACGGTCTTCGCGCCGATGGCGTCGAGGACCGGACCGATGGCCTCGACCGGGGCGTCCGGACCGGCCACGAGCATCGTGAGCTTGCCCTGCTCGGCCGGCGCCTTCGTGCCGAGCATCATCGCCTCGACGAGGGTGATCCCCTGCTCCGCGGCGAGCTGCACGATCGTCTCGGTCCCGGCGACGCCGACGGTCGACGACTGCACCCACACCGCGTCGTCGGGGGCGCTCCCGGCGGCCTGCTCGAGCACGTCGACGACCGCGTCGGTGTCGAACAGCGTCAGGAGCACCACCTCGGCGTGCTGCACGGCCTGCGCGGCGTCGTCGGCGACGGTGGCGCCGTGCTCGGCCAGGGGCTCGGCGCGGTCCCGCGTCCTGTTCCAGACGGTCACGTCGTGTCCTCCGCGCAGCAGCGACGCAGCCACGCCCGCGCCCATCGCACCCGTTCCCAGCACCGTCACTCGCACGTCATGTCCTCTCGACCTCGCACGGCGCTCT
Organism: Microbacteriaceae bacterium PS02332; assembly: GCA_029959645.1. Taxonomy (GTDB): domain Bacteria; phylum Actinomycetota; class Actinomycetes; order Actinomycetales; family Microbacteriaceae; genus Curtobacterium. The sequence continues at coordinate 21,052 of JASCOJ010000027.1, forward strand.
GCCGCACACGGTCGACGCTACGCGCGGCGCCGACGAGCCGACCCGGCTGCGCCGAGGTCGCGCGGGCCGGCCGCGCCGAGGTCGCGCGGGCCGGCCGCTGCCCCGTTCAGCCGATGCCGTGGGCGCGGAGCCACGGTTCCGGGTCGACCGGCGTCCCGCGGATGACGACCTCGAAGTGCAGGTGCGGACCGGTGGAGATGCCGGTGCTCCCGACGGCACCGACGGTCTGGCCGGCAGTGACGCGCTGGCCGGCGCGGACGCCGATGACCGACAGGTGGCCGTACCGCGTCGAGGTGCCGTCGTCGTGCCGGACGAGCACCTGGTTGCCGTAGCCGGCGAACGGCTGCGCCGAGACCACGGTGCCGGACATGACGACCCGCACGGGCGTGCCCTGCGGTGCGGCGAAGTCGGTGCCGTGGTGGTTCGTCGAGCACGCACCGCACCCGGCCACGTGGCGTCCCCCGAAGTTGCCCGCCGACGGGATCGAGCCGTCGACCGGCCGGACGACGGCACCGTCGGCGCGGGACCACCCCGTGGTGCTGCCGCCGCCGACCACGGCGAACCCGTCGCGGTCCACGCTGACCCGGATGCCACCGGGAGCGTGGAACCCCTGCGCCGACGCGACGGCCACCGTGGTGTCGACCGCGGCGGAGGCCGGCTCGGGCGCACTCGCGGTGACGACGAGGCACGCGGCCAACGCCGTCGCGGTGAGCGCTCGTGCCCGGCGATCGGCGCAGTGCTGCTGGAGGTCGACCACCGACGACGCGATCGTCCACCGCGTCCACGCGGCCGCGACGGTCATCTCGTGGCGGAGCCGCACACGCCGGGAAGACCGGAGTCGGATCGATCGGCGACTCGGCAGGGCCGACGACGCCGCCACCGCGGCAGGACGGGGGCCGACGTCGCGGCCTGCCCGTCCGGGACCGGGACGCACGAGGGGCGTCGACGTCTCGGTGGTCCGTGCTGCGCGCCGTCCGTGCCGACGAGCCTCGGCCGGGGCGGCGCGGTGCCGCCGAGGAGATCCGCCGTCGACAGCGCGGGGGAACGATGCACGGTGGGCCGCAACCGACCGCGACGGGATCGCCCCGGGCGGGGAGAAAGGAGTGGACACGGTGCAGTGGCGCAGGACGCCGGCGTCAGCCGCGGACGAGGCCGGTCGTGGCGATCCGGTCGAGCTCGGAGACGACCGCGTCGACGACCGCGCGCGTCAACGCGTCGGCGATGGCCTCGACGAAGGGCAGGTCCTCCGGGGACACCTGGTGCTCACGGGCCAGGCTGGCCCGGAGCCGGGCAGGGATCGCGTCGATCGCACTGACCAGCCCGGCGGGCACGGAGGCGCCCGCATCGGTGACCGCGACGGCCGCTGCGGTGGCGTCGTGCACGAGTGCCGGGGCGTCGATCGGGGACGCCGGCACCGGCTGCTGCGCGGCGGGGACCGCCACGGACCGCGGGGCGGGAGGGGTGGCGGCGTCGGTCGTCCGGACCTGGCGGAGCGAGTCGAAGAGCGGGGTGGAGGACATGCTGCTGACCTTCCGTGATCGAGGGTGGGTGCCCGTCGAGGTCTGATCCGACCGGGCTGCCATGACTCTACGACACGTATTTCAGATGCGCAATACCAGTCACTCGGGCTCGACCGGGGTGCCGAGGTCGTCGGGGTGCAGGATCCGCTTCACCCGTTCGACGAGGGTCTTCGGGGGTTCGTTGTACGCGCCGGCCGGCTCCTGGCCGCTGAGGTCCTGGATGGCGGCCATGACCGCGTCGGTCGCCCGTCGGCGCGCACGGCCCGATGCCGCGTCGCCGAAGTGCGACAGGTCCATCGGCGCACCGAACTCGACGCGGACCCGGGCGAGACGGGGCAGGCGCGAGCCGACGGGCTGCACGTCCTCGGTGCCGGTGAGGGCGACGGGCACGACGGGCGCGCCACTGGTGAGCGCGAGCCAGGCGACCCCGGTCCGGCCGCGGTAGAGCCGACCGTCGAGGGAGCGGGTGCCCTCCGGGTAGATCGCGAAGGCCTCCCCCGCCTCGAGCCGTGCCAGACCGAGGTCGAGCGCCTGCTGCGCTGCCGACCCGGCGCCCCGCTCGACGCCGATCGCACCGATGCCGCTGAAGAACGCGCGCGACACCGCTCCGCGCACGCCCGTCCCGGTGAAGTACTCCTGCTTCGCGAGGAACGAGACCTGCCGGGGTGCCAGGAGCGTGATGACGGGCGAGTCGATGAACGAGCGGTGGTTGCTCGCCAGGATGACCGGGCCGTGCCGCGGCACGTTCCGCCGACCGACCACCTTCGGCCGCCAGAGCAGCCGCGCCAACGGGGCGACCACCATGCGGCCCAGCACGGTGGCGGGCTTCGTCGAACCGGACACCGGGCCTCCTCGGGACAGCGAGGTCCCGAGTGTAACGACGGGCTGGCAGGGCACATGCCGCCCGTGGAATGGATCAGACGGCGGTGGCGACCACGTCGAGGACGGCTCGCCCGTAGGCCTCGAGCTTCGCCGCGCCGACGCCGGAGATCTCGGAGAGTTCGTCGAGATCGGACGGCCGCACGGCCGCGATGCCCCGGAGCGTCGCGTCGTTGAACACCACGTACGCGGGGACCCCCTGCTCGCGAGCCTGCCCCGAGCGCCAGGTGCGGAGCGCCTCGAACAGCGGCACGGCCTCCTGCGGCATGTCGGTGACGACCGAGCGCCGGGAGCGTGCTGCCCGCGGTGCCTTCACGGGGTCGCGGCGCATCCGCACCTCGACCCTGCCGGAGAGGACGTCCGCGCTCGTCGGGCTCAGGACGAGGGTGCCGTAGCCGTCGCCGGACACCGCCGCGTAGCCCTGGGCGAGGAGTTGCCGGGCGACCGCACGCCACTCCGCCTCGGAGAGGTCCTGCCCGATGCCGAAGGTCGCGAGCTGGTCGTGCCGGAGCTCCTGCACGCGGGGCGACTGCTTGCCGACCAGGATGTCGACGAGGTGCGCGACGCCGTACCGCTGGCCCCGCTCGCGGTCGAGCCGGACGATCGTCGAGAGGAGCTTCTGGGCCGGGACCGTGCCGTCCCACGACTCCGGCGGCGCGATGCACGTGTCGCAGTTGCCGCACGCCGTGGACTCCTGGCCGAAGTAGGCGAGGAGGCGGACCCGGCGACACTCGATCGTCTCGCACAGCGCCAACATCGCGTCGAGGTGCGCGCTGAGCTGCCGACGGTGTGCGGCGTCGCCCTCGGACTGGTCGATCATCCGGCGCTGCTGCACGACGTCGTTCAACCCGTACGCCAACCACGCGGTGGACGGCAGCCCGTCACGACCCGCACGGCCGGTCTCCTGGTAGTACCCCTCCAGCGACTTCGGCAGGTCGAGGTGGGCGACGAACCGGACGTCGGGCTTGTCGATGCCCATGCCGAACGCGATCGTGGCGACCATGACGATGCCGTCCTCGCGGAGGAACCGGGACTGGTTGCGTTCGCGGACCTTCGCGTCGAGACCGGCGTGGTAGGGCAGCGCGGCGATCCCCTGGTCGACCAGGGCGGCCGCGGTGCGCTCGACGGAGTTGCGGGACAGGCAGTAGACGATGCCGGCGTCGCCGCTGTGCTCGGTCCGGATGAACGTCAGGAGCTGCTGCAGCGCGCCGGTCTTCGGCTCGATGCGGTACTGGATGTTCGGCCGGTCGAAGTCGGCGACGAAGTGCGCGGCATCGTCGAGCCCGAGTCGGGCGGAGATCTCGCGGTGGGTCTGCGGCGTGGCCGTGGCGGTGAGGGCGATGCGCGGCACCGTCGGCCAGCGCTCGTGCAGGACGCTCAGCTCGAGGTAGTCCGGCCGGAAGTCGTGCCCCCACTGCGCGACACAGTGGGCTTCGTCGATCGCGAAGAGCGCGATGCGGGTGCGGTCGAGGAGGGTCCGCGTGGACTCGATCTTCAGGCGCTCCGGTGCGAGGTAGAGCATGTCGACCTCGCCCGCGACGAGGGCCCGCTCGACCTGCGCGCGCTCGTCCGACCGCTGCGTCGAGTTGAGGAACGCCGCCCGGACGCCGTTCGCGGCGAGGGCGTCGACCTGGTCCTGCATGAGCGCGATGAGCGGCGACACCACGACGCCGACGCCGTCCCGCACCAGCGAGGGCACCTGGTAGCAGAGCGACTTGCCGCCACCGGTCGGCATGAGCACGAGGGCGTCACCGCCGGAGACGACGCGGTCGATGATCTGCGCCTGGTCACCGCGGAAGTCGTCGTAGCCCCACACGCGGTGCAGGACGTCGAGCGCCGCCGAGCGCGGTGCAGCGGGCGCGGTGGTGCTCATGCCCCGAGTTTAGGGCCGACGACCGACGTCCTCGGGGTTCTCCACAGCCACTGCCTGCGCCTCGGACGCACCGGCGGTGAGCGTGCCCGACCCGGCCACCCCTTCGTCGCGACCCGGCGCGACCGCCCAGCCCGTGCCTCCCGACCGGAGCTGTCCGCGCCCGCCCGCCCACGCCGGCACCGCACCGTGGAAGCGCGGCGCCTCGGCACCCGCGAACCGGCGGTCGAGGTGACGCCACCGGGCGAGGAGCTCGATCATGCCCCAGTAGAGCAGCGACGTCGCGAGGGTGACGACGAAGCCCTGCCAGTTGCCCTGCGCGTCCTCGCCGCTGATGTCGACCTTCGACCAGCCCGGCGCCTGGAGCACGAAGATCATCACGTTGTTCAGCGCGTGCTGGAGGATCGTCGCCTCGAGGCCACCGGTCCGCACCACGATGATCGCCGCGACGAGGCCGAACGAGCCGACGTCGAGGATGCCCCACACGTTGTAGCCGTTCGGCACGTGCAGCAGCGCGAAGACGACGGTGGACACCACGACCGCGACGACGAGGCCGACCCGGCGCCACGGGATCCACGACCCGATGGTCTGCAGCAGGAAGCCACGGAACACGTACTCCTCGGCCGCGCCCTGGAACGGCACGAGCACGACGACCATGACGATCGTGATGGTCAGCGTCTCCAGGGTCACGGTCGACTGCCCGAGCTGGGCGGTGTCGAAGTGCAGTCCGCCGTCGAACGCGAAGTACCCCTGGCTCTGCAGCGTGAACGTGATGGCGGCGAGGACCAGGACCGGGAGCAGGCACCAGGCCATCCAGCCCCAGCGGATCCGGGTCCGCACCGACGACAGCAGCCCGTACGGGCCGAGGCGGGCGAGCCGCGCCGACAGCATGATCGCGGGCAGCAGCACCACGAGGGAGACGAGCGAGATCGACAGCGTGAGCGGGTCGGTCGGGTCGAGTGCACCGGACGTCAGGCCGTCGAGGAAGTCCTGCAACCCCTGCTCGCCGCGCTGCGCCCCGACGATGACGATGTAGGTCAGGCCGATGACGACCTGCGACGCGACGTAGAAACCGAGGAAGACCGCGATCGCCACCAGCGGACGCCACCAACGCCAGTTCGCGTCGACACGGGGCAGGCGGTGGTAGGGAACGCTCACGCGGTGCAGGCTACCGGGCGGGGCAGGATGGGACCCGTGCTCACCGTCCTGTTCGGCCTGACCGGCGCCGTCGTCTACGGCGCCGCCGACTTCCTGGGCGGTCTCGCGTCCCGCCGGCTCCGGCCGGTCACGGTCGCCGCGGTGGCGGCGGTCGTCGGGGTGGCGCCCCTGCTGGTCGGCCTCGCGGTGGTCGGCGGGCACGCCTCGGCGTCGGCCGTCGGGTGGGGCGTGGTCGCCGGGGTGTCCGGCGGCCTCGGGGTGCTCCTCCTCTACGTGGCGCTCGCGATCGGCCCGATGAGCGTGCTCTCGCCGCTGACCGCGGTGTTCGCGGCCGTCGTGCCGGTGGCCGTCGCCCTCGGGCGCGGCACGGTGCTCGCGCCCCTCGGGTTCGTCGCGCTCGGCGTCGCACTCGTGGCGGTCGTGCTCGTGGCGTCGGTGCCCGACCGGGGCGGCGCACGACTGACGCTCCGCGGCGTCCTGACCGCGGCCGTCGCCGGGTGCTGCCTCGGCGGCATCGTGCTCGCCTACGACGCCTCCCCCGCCGACTCCGGCGTCGTCCCGCTGCTGGCCGCCCGCCTCGTCCAGGCAGTGCTCCTGGGTGCGGCTGCGCTCGGGACGCTGCGCCTCAGGGCGGTCCGGACGGGAGGTCCGGCACCGGTCCCGACGCCGGCTGCGGCCCGCCCCGGGGTCACGCCGGTGACCGAGGCCGCGGCGGCGACCGAGGCCGGTGTCGCGGCGGGGGCTCGCGACGTGACGGGGGCTCGGGGTGGCGGTCCGTCGCGCCGGCTCGTGCTCGTCGTGGTCGGGTGCGGCGTCCTCGACGCCCTCGCGAACGTGTGCATCCAGGCCGGGCTGCACGCCGGCACCGGGCCGGCGACGCTGCCCGTGATGAGCGTGCTCAACGCGCTGTACCCGATCGGCACGGTCGTGCTCGCCGGGATCGTGCTCCGCGAGCGCCTCACCGCGGTGCAGACGGTCGGGATCACGCTGGCCTTCGCGGCCTCGGTCGGCCTCGCACTGAGCTGAGGCACCGTGCCACCCGCCGACGTTCAGTCGTCGGCGACGAGCCGCTTGCCGAGCGTCACGGTGTGGTCGTCCGCGTACCCGAGCGACGCGTAGAAACCGATCACCCGCTCGTTGCCCGCGCGCACCTGGAGGGCCACCTTCGGGCAGCCCAGGTCGGTGAGCAGGCGCTCGAACTCCGCCATGAACGCCCGGCCGAGCCCACCGCCCTGCCGGTCCGGCCGGACCGCGAGGTAGTTCACCCAACCGCGGTGCCCGTCGAACCCGGCCATGCCGGCGCCGACGACCGCGCCGTCCGACTCCTCCGCGACGAGGAACAGCTCCGGCTGGACGGACGCCTTGCGCGCGATGTCCTTCCGCGGGTCGTTCCACGGTCGGACGAGGCCGCACGCCTCCCACAGGGCGACGACCGCCTCGGTGTCGGCGGGACGGAAGGGGCGGAACGCGGTCTCCATCGGGTCACGGTACTGCTGTCCAGGTCCGCAGGAAGTCGTCACCACGACGTCGGCGTGGTCTGATAGACCTACTGCGCCCGACCGAACCGAACCGGAGCCCCAGTGACCTCACACGACACGCTGCCGTCGCGCCGCGATGCCCAGGCGTCGTCCGACGGCGGAGCGCCCCGGAAGCGGCGGCCGCGGCAGACGGTCGGTGGCGCGCTCCTGGCGCTGCTCGCCGAACTGCTCATCATCGCGGGCGCCGGTACCGGCCTCTACGTCGTGTGGACGGCCTGGTGGACCGACGTCGTCGCGGTCAACGAGCAGCACAAGCTCGTCGAGACCCTGCACCAGCCCGAGGTCAAGAAGGTCGCGGGCACCGAGCGACGTGCGGACGTCCCGGTCCTCGCGGAGCCGCCGGCACTCTCCGACGTGTTCGGGACGATGCAGATCCCGCGGTTCGGTGCCGACTACACCCGGCCGATCGGCGAGGGCACCGATCGCGAGAAGGTCCTCAACACGATCGGGCTCGGCCACTACCAGGACACGGCGATGCCCGGCGCCGAGGGCAACTTCGCCGTCGCCGGTCACCGCGTGACCTACGGCAAGCCCCTGAACCAGATCGCCGACCTCAAGACCGGCGACTCGATCGTCGTCCGGGTCACCGACGCGGCGACGAAGTTCGACAACTGGTACGTGTACAAGGTCACCGACAGCCAGATCGTCACGCCGGACCACATCGAGACCATCGCCCCCGTGCCGAACAAGCCGGGCGTGGCACCCACCACCGACGACCGCTGGCTGACCCTCACCGCGTGCCACCCGATGTGGTCGGCGGCGCAGCGGTACGTCGTGCACGCGAAGATGGACTACTGGATGCCCGCGTCCGAGGGCACCCCGAAGGAACTCACGGAGACGCCGAAGTGATCTTCCCCCTCGTCTGGCGGGTGCTGCCCGGCCCGACCGCCCTCAAGGTGATCGAGCTGCTCGTCCTGCTCGTCCTGCTCGTGTTCGTGCTGTTCACCTGGGTGTTCCCGTACATCGCCGCCGACATCCTGCCGCCGCCCGACGGCACCGTGGACTCGACGCCCCGACCCTGACCGGGGTCAGACCGTCGTCGTGACCCGCGAGCCGCCCTGCGGTGTCCGGCGGACGGCGATGCGCTCGGGGATGCGCTGCTTGAGCTCCTCGACGTGGCTGACGATGCCCACCTGTCGCCCACCGGCGGTCAGTCGTCCGAGCTGACCGATGACGTCGTCGAGTGTCTCCGGGTCGAGCGTCCCGAAGCCCTCGTCGACGAAGAGCGTGCCGAGTTCGACGCCGCCGGCCTCCGCCTGCACGACGTCCGCGAGCCCGAGCGCCAGGCACAGCGAGAACGTGAAGGTCTCACCACCGGAGAGGCTCCGCGGGTCACGGGTGGTGTCGGTCGTGTGGTCACGGACGGCCAGCGCGAGACCCGTCCGCCGGGCTCGCGTGCCGCGCTCCCGCTCGTCCGACGTCTCGAGCGTGAACCGGCCGGCCAGCATGGCGCGGAGCCGGTCGTTCGCGGCGGCCACGACGTCCTCGAAGCGGCGCATGAGCACGTAGGTCCCGAGGGTGATGCCCGTCGGGTTGGCGTTCGGCGCCGCCGAGGCGATGTCGGCGAGGCGCACGACCGCCCGGCTGCGGGCACTCGTGGCGTCCCGCGCGCGCAGTGCCCGCTCGAGGTCGGCCGCGCACTGCTCCGCGGCACGCGCCCGATCGGCGGCAGCGGCGACCGCACGGGTGGCGTCGTCGAGTGCCGCTGCCGCGCGGTCGCGGTCCTCGCGTGCCGCCGCGAGGTCGAGCCGCGGCACCGTCGCGCTGCCGGCGTCGACGCCCGCACCGGTGGACCCGTCCACGTCGCTCGCGCCCGGACCGTTCCCGTCGGCAGCCGGGGCGTCGTCGACCGGCCGCGGTCCGTCGAGGACCGCGAGGTCCACTGCCGCGGCGCCCCCCGCCGGCTCGGCCCGTCCGGCCTCGCCGACGGCTCGCTCGCCGGC
>JASCOJ010000280.1 GCA_029959645.1 Microbacteriaceae bacterium PS02332
CACCTGGATGAGGTAGGCCCGCTGGGAGTACCGGTAGCCGCTGGCCCGCTCGGCGTCCAACGCGACCGGGCCGTGTCCCGCGGCGCTCTGCTCGCCGGCGGCGAGGTAGTCCTCGCGTGACTCGATGACCTTCACGGCGTCGTGCGACGCCTCGAAGGAGGGCACGGCGGCCGGCACGGCGGGTGCGACGGGCGACTCGGGGGCCGCGGCGGCCGGGGGGGCCGCGGGGGGCTCGACGGCCGGCTGGGCGGCGGCCGGCTCGGCGGCCTGTGCGGCGGGAGCGGCCGCGGCGGGGAC
>JASCOJ010000281.1 GCA_029959645.1 Microbacteriaceae bacterium PS02332
GCTCGTGCTCGCCGGGTTCCTCGTCGCGAACGGCGTGCGGATGTTCCGTCGTGAAGGCCGGAGCCTCGGCAACATGCTCTCGCTCGTGGCGGGCGCCGGGGTCCTGGTGTTCCTCGTCGGTGCCGTCCTCCTCCTGCGGGACGGCTCCCCCGTCGCCACGGCCGTGCTCGTCCTGGCGCTCGCGGGCGCGGGGTACGTCGGCGTGGTCTTCGTGGTGTTCCTCGTGGCCGCCCTCGGCTACGGGCGGGCCTGCTTCCCGGAGCAGGTGGACGCCGTGGTGGTCCTCGGCGCCGGGC
>JASCOJ010000282.1 GCA_029959645.1 Microbacteriaceae bacterium PS02332
GGCCGGCGCGATCGCGACGGACGTCGAGGACCTGGTCCGGGCCTCCCGGCTGCTCGTCGACGACCCCGAGGAGGCCCGACGACGCGGCCTCGTCGCCCGGGAGGCGGTGCTCGCGCGGCCCGCGCTGGCCCGCTTCACCGCGGACTGGGACACGCTCCTCGCGGACGTGACCGAGGACCACGCGGCACGGCACCGCCCGGGGTCGGTGGGTGCGGGTGCGCCGGTTCCGGCAGGGAAGGACAGCTGATGAAGCTCGCGATGGTGTCCGAGCACGCCAGTCCCCTCGCCCCGCTCGG
>JASCOJ010000283.1 GCA_029959645.1 Microbacteriaceae bacterium PS02332
CAGCCGCCCGCCGGCCCGTCCTGGTGGATCGGCCGCGGGGCCGCGACCGCGGCCGCGGTCCCGACCGAGGACCCGACGGCCGTGCCCGGCCAGGAGGCCCGTGGTGCCGCCGGTCCCGCCGCCTCCGGGAACGCCCGCCCCCGGCCCGGCGACACCGCCGTCGTGCAGCCGCTCGCCGACCTGCGGGCCCAGCGGCCGACGCCGCTCGTGCGTCCGGGAGCCCAGCCCGTCACCACCTGCCACGTGTGCGGGCACCAGCTCGAACCGGACGACATCTTCTGCGAGGAGTGCGGTG
>JASCOJ010000284.1 GCA_029959645.1 Microbacteriaceae bacterium PS02332
GACCTGATCCAGGGACGACCAGACCGCGACCAGCGCCCGCGGTGGTCCGGTCCGCCGCGCACGTCCGGTGACGGGCTCGAGCCGACCGGCTGGGGTGGTCGCTCCGGCCGAGCGACTGCGCGCCAGGCCGTTCCGCGCACTCGACGGACACGGATCCGGGGGAGCCGCGTCGGGCACGCGGTGGGGGCTGCCGAGCGCGCGGGAGCGGTCCCATCCCCGTGGTGCCGCGGATCGGCGCCGGCACCCCGGGACGCGGCGGCGGCCGACCGCCGCGGCCGTGTCCGCCGTTCGGCCG
>JASCOJ010000285.1 GCA_029959645.1 Microbacteriaceae bacterium PS02332
CCTCACACCCGACCGCCAGTACATCGGCCTGCACCAGGGCATCGACGCGAACCGCCCCTGGCTCGCCGACCAGCTCGGCGACCACGACCCGACGGGGAGCCGCACGATCGCCGGGACGAAGTGGACCGTCGTCGACCGCCGGTCCGAGGGCAAGGGCGCCGGGACCGACGCCTACACGCTGGTGACGAAGGCCGGGCGCTCCACCGTGGTGCTCGCCGGGACCGCCGACGACAAGGCCTTCCGCACGGTCGCGCCCGCCGTCGCGGCGCCGCTCGCCCGCTGACCCTCCCCCGGC
>JASCOJ010000286.1 GCA_029959645.1 Microbacteriaceae bacterium PS02332
CTACATCGTCAGCACGGGCGGTGCCGCCGGCGCCTTCACGTGCTCCTCCGGTGCCGGCCTGGAGGCGTTCATCGCCCGGTACGCGCCCCCGCACATGATCGGTGTCGACTTCGACATCGAGAGCGGCCAGTCCGCCGCGGACGTGCAGGCGCTCGTGTCCGCCGCCGCGCAGGCGCAGGTGAAGTCCCCGGGCCTCCGGTTCTCCTTCACCCTCGCGACGCTCGCCGCGTCCGACGGGTCGTACGGCGGCCTGAACGCGACCGGCTCAGCGGTGGTCTCGGCCATCAAGGCGT
>JASCOJ010000287.1 GCA_029959645.1 Microbacteriaceae bacterium PS02332
GACGAGCAGGAAGAGCGCGCCGACGGCCACCGCGGGCGTCATCTTCGGCAGGAAGAACACCGTGCGGAAGACGCCGGACGCCCGACCGGCGCGGTCGAGCAGCAGTGCGAGGGCGAGGGACACCACGACGTGGGCGGGGACCTCGAGCACCGTGAAGAGGAGCGTGTTGCCCATCGACATCGCGACCTTCGGGTCCTGGACCAGCTGGACGTAGTTGTCCCAGCCGACCCAGCGGGCCGCGTGCAGCACGTCGTAGTCGGTCATGGACTGGAACGCGCTCTGGAGGATCGGCC
>JASCOJ010000288.1 GCA_029959645.1 Microbacteriaceae bacterium PS02332
GCACCAGGCACCGGGGCGCACCGAGGAGCAGCGTGGACGGGGGACACCGATCCAGGAGGAAGCATGCTGCTCGAAGGCACGACCATCGTCGTCACCGGCGGGAACAGCGGCATCGGGGAGCATATCTGCCTCGCCGCCGCGGCCGAGGGCGCGAACATCGTCATCGACTACGGCGCCCACCCCGAGGCGACCGACTCGCTGGTCCAGCGCATCGAGCAGGCCGGCGGCCACGCGGTCGGTGTCGACGCGGACATCACCAGGGCGGCGGACCTGCACCGAATGGTGCAGAAG
>JASCOJ010000289.1 GCA_029959645.1 Microbacteriaceae bacterium PS02332
GGACGAGGCCGTGCTTGACCGCGGCGGCCGTCTTCGCGGCGCCCACCTCGGCGGTCTCGCCGTGCATCGTGCGTCGCTCGGAGTGGCCGCCGATGACGTACGCCGCGTCGAGCGCCGCGAGGAACGCTCCGGACACGTCACCGGTGTACGCGCCGGAGTCGTACTGGGAGAGGGCCTGGGCGCCGAACGCGAGCGGCAGCTTGTCCGCGGCGATGAGCGTCTGCACGCTCCGCAGGTCCGTGAAGGGCGGGAACACCGCGACCTCGACGGCGGCGGGGTCGTGCCGGGCG
>JASCOJ010000028.1 GCA_029959645.1 Microbacteriaceae bacterium PS02332
CGGCCGGTGCGGGCCCCCCGCCCCCCCCCCCCCGGGCCCGGCGCCCCCCGGGCGCCCCCGGGGGGGGCCACGGCACCGGCGGTGACCGGTGCTGCGGACGCGGGCCCGGCCTCCCCGGCGACAGCCACCCGCGGGACGCTGCCGGCACCCGCCGACGTCCCCGCGCCCGCGGCGGACGGCGTCCGTGTCGGCGCCGGGTCCTACGCGCCGACGCCCCCGTCGACGATCAGCGACGCCGCCGACGTCCAGAAGACCGTGGACCAGCAGCTGTACATCGACCCGTCGCAGGCCGGCAAGCCCGTCCCGACGAACCAGTGGTGGACCGACCTGCTCGTCAGCCGCTTCTCCGGCGACATGTGGGCCTACCCGTTCGTCACCTCGAACAGCGCGGCGGGCACGAAGCTCACCATCCCGACGCGGTGGAACGCCGACGGCACGGCGATGCGCCTGGAGGCCCCGATCACCGTCAGCGGCACGGTCACCCCGACGCCGGACGCGTCCGACCGGGTGCTCGCGGACTTCGAGGGCGGTCTGCCGGACGGCTGGACCGCCACCGGGTCGGCCTTCAGCCGGGCGACCGGGACCGCGCCGGGGCAGAGCCAGGTCGCGGGGTGGCTCGGCGACGGGTACCTGTCCTCGTGGGGCACCCGCGACGGCGACGGCGCGACCGGCTCGCTGACCTCGCCCGACTTCACGCTCGACCGGTCCACGCTCGCGTTCCTCGTGGCGGGCGGTGCGCACCCCGACCAGGAGGCGGTGCAGCTCGTCGTCGGCGACCAGGTCGTCGCGAGCGCCACCGGGGAGAACAGCGAGGCGTTCTCCTGGGTGCAGTGGGACGTCCGCGCCTGGGCCGGCCAGCGTGCGCACCTCCGGGTCGTGGACAGCCTGCCCGCGGGCTGGGCGCACGTCATGGTCGACCAGGTGATGCTCACCGACCAGCCCGAGGGCATCGCGCAGCGGTCCTCGACGGCGTTCGACGCCACGGCCGCGAACGCCCTGCGCTGGGGTGACTGGAACGTCAGCTGGCGGATGCCGCAGGCCGGGTCCGGCGGACAGTACATGGACGTCACGAGCGTGCAGGGCAGCCCGTACCAGTGGTTCGAGTACCACGGCGAGACGCCACGGATCACGGTGCAGGCCGGCGCGCAGGTCACCGACGCCGACGGCGACCCGATCCGCTTCCCGTTCACCGGGGACCGGTTCGAGATCCGGCAGGGCGGGCACGTGTTCGGCGTGCACGCCCCCGCGCACACGGTCTTCACCCGGACCGGCGACGCGATCGACGCCTCCGCGGGGACGCCGCACCTCGTCGTCAGCGCGGTGCCGACGTCGGGACTGACGCTCGACGAGTTGCACGCGACCGCGTTCGCCGTGCCGCGGGACACCCGGATGGACTACGCCTACGACCCCGCCGCCGGGAAGGTGACCCAGCGCTGGGACATCACCACGGACGCGCTCGAGGGCACCGGCCACGACACCGTGCAGGGCTGGCTGCAGCACCAGTACGCCGACACCACGAACAACCTCCGCTTCACCGGCGCCACCTACGCGACCCCGCGCGGCACGCTGAAGACCACCGTCGGACACGGTGGGTGGCAGCTCGACTACGTCTTCACGGGCCTCACCCCGATCGGCGGTGAGCCGTCCGCGACCGGCGACGACCCGTACTCGTCGACGGTGATGCGGAAGTACCTGACCGACTACGCGGCGAAGACGACCTACGGCGGCGACACCTACTGGGGCGGGAAGGACCTGCTGCAGCTCGCCGAGTACATGACCATCGCGCAGCAGATCGGCGCGACCGAGGCGGAGCAGCAGCTCCAGCGGACGCTGACGACGGCGCTCACCGACTGGTTCACCTACTCGGACGGCGAGCGGGAGCACTTCTTCGCGCGCTACCCGACGTGGAAGGCGCTCATCGGGTTCGGCGACTCGTACGGCTCCGGGCAGTTCAACGACAACCACTTCCACTACGGCTACTTCGCGGTGGCGTCGGCGCTGCTCGGCGCGGTCGACCCCGGGTGGGCCGAGCGGTACGAGGGCATGGCGACGAAGGTCGTCCAGCAGTACGCGAACTGGGACCGCGACGACCCGGACCAGCCGTACCTGCGGACCTTCGGTGTGTGGACCGGTCACTCGAACGCCGGCGGGTTCTCGTCGCCCGGCGGCAACAACCAGGAGTCCTCGTCCGAGGCGATCCAGTCCGAGGCGGGGCTGTTCCTGCTCGGCACGGTGCTCGGGAACCGGGAGATGCAGGCCACCGGCGCGATGCAGTACGTGACCGAGCGTGCCGCCGTCCGCGACTACTACCAGAACGTGCGCGGCAACCCCGCCTCGGCCTCCTACGACGGCACCGGGCCGTTCCCGGACGCGTACCAGCACGGCCAGGCCGGCATCCTGTTCGACTCCGGGCAGGCCGAGGCCACCTACTTCTCCGGCGACCCGGCGTGGATCTACGGCATCCAGTGGATGCCGACCGCCCCCTGGTTCAGCTACTTCGGCTGGGACCCCGCGTTCTCGCGCGCGGTCATGCAGCAGATGATGGACGCCCGGCCACGGGTCGTCGGGCAGGGCGGCGTCGTCGACGGCAACGTCGGCCGCATCCAGATGCTGACGAAGAAGTGGTACGGCGTCGGCACGTACGGCACGGCGGTCATCACCGAGGACCGGACGGCGGCGATCGGCGAGCTCCAGGCGGCGATCCGGGAGGCGGAGCGCAACCACCCCGGCTACGTCACGCAGCGCACGGCGGCGAACCCCCTCTACGACGCCGCCACCGACACGCTGTACGTCTCCGTCGACGCGTCCGGCCGGGTCGTGTTCCCCGACCGGTGGTGGACACCGGCGACCCTGCCCGCCTCGCTCGTCCCCGCGCGGCTCAGCGGTGCGGACGCGGACAAGCTGCCGGCGGACTGGCCGGTCGCGTCGCCGCTGCTCGGCTTCCTGTCCACCGACTACCGCGCCGACACGGCGACCATCGACCGGCTGTACTCCGTCGACCTCGCGCACTACGAGCCCGGCCGGGACACCGCACAGGCAGCAGCGGTGTTCAGCGACATGGGCGACGCGCTCGGCCAGGTCGTGCTCGGCTTCCTCGCGCAGTACGACCCGGACACCTACGCCGACATCCACGCGGCGCTCTGGGCGGCGGGCGACCCGGCGGTGACCGGGCAGTCGATGGCCGGCCTCGTCTACTGGCAGGCGATGTCGAACCGGACGGTCGGCACCGAGGTGCAGGACCGACACACGAGCGACCCGCTCAGCCAGGTGTTCCGCGCGGCGGACGGCACGTACTCGTACGTCCTCGCGAACACCGCCGACGAGCAGCGGTCCTTCGACGTGTACGACGGCGACCGGGTCATCGGCTCGATCGCGGTGCCGGCACACAGCCAGATCACCTCGCACCTCGACGCGCGGCTCGACCGTGTGGTCGTCACGGCCGAGGGGAGCCCACGCACGATCGCGCCGGGGTCCTCGACCCGGTTCACCGCCGTCGGGTACGACCAGTACGGCGCCACGGTCCCGCTCGACGGCCTCACGTGGCACGCGAGTGCCGGTTCGATCGCCGCCGACGGCACGTACCGGGCGACGACCCCGACCGACCAGGCGACCGTCACCGCCGGTGTCGGGTCGGTCGAGGCGACGTACCGGTTCCGGGTCGCCCCGGCCCCGGTGTTGACGACGATCGCCGTCACGCCCGGGTTCCAGCGCGTGGTCGCCGGCGAGGCCGCGACGTTCCGCGCCGCCGGCCGCGACCAGTACGGCGACGCGGTCGACCTGCCGGGTTCGGTCGCGTGGTCGACCACCCTGCCGGGAGGCGCGGTGTCCGACGGTCGTGTCACCGCGGCCGGCAGCGGGGCCGGGTACGTGGTCGCGACGAGCGGCGGGGTCGAGGGCAGCGCGGTCGTGTCCGCCGTCGCCGACCTGCCGGACGTCGCGCGGGGCGCCAGCGTGACCGCCACCTCGAGCCTCGGCGGGAACGCCCCGGGGAAGGCCGTGGACGGCGACGCGAGCACCCGCTGGGAGAGTGCGCACGGCGACGACGCCCAGGACCTCACGGTCGACCTCGGCCGGGAGACCGACGTCGCCGACGTGGTGGTGACGTGGGAGAACGCCGCCGCGGCGACGTGGGACCTGCAGGTCGCGGACGACGCCGACGGCCCCTGGCGCACCGTCCAGCGCGTGACGAAGACCACGGCCGCGCCCGACACCGTCGACGCCGACACGACCGCGCGGTTCGTCCGGGTGCACGGGGTCGACCGGCTCACGCAGTACGGGTACTCGATCTGGGACGTCGCGGTGCACGGCACCCCGGCGGCCGGGGCGACCACCCCGACGACGGTGCTGGTGGGACCGCGTGCCACGGGCCTCCCGGCCGGCGGCACGACGGACCTGACCGCCTACGCCTTCGACGCGTCGGGGGCCGGCGGGCCGGTGACCGGTGCCGACGCCCCGACGTGGACCGTCGACGGTGGCGGCACGGTCGACGCCCACGGCACCGTGACCGCACCGAGTTCGGGCGGCGTGACCGCCACCGTGACGGCGGCCTTCCGCGGGGTGTCCGGCACGGCGACCGTGACGACCGTCGGCGCGGCCGCCGACGCGCCCGAGCCGACCGTGCCCGGTGCCGGCACGGGCGAGCCGCGCGACGTCGCACTCGGGAAGCCGGTGCGCACCTCGTCCGACGAGCGCGCCGACCTCGGCGGCGACCAGGCCGTCGACGGTGACCCGGTGACCCGCTGGTCGAGCCGTGCGGACGACGACGCGTGGATCGCGGTCGACCTCGGCAGCGTCCTGCCGGTGGCAGCGGTCGAGCTCGACTGGGAGACCGCGTCCGCCGACCGCTCCCGCATCCAGGTGCGGGACACCGCGGACGGCGACTGGCGGACGGTCGTCACCGAGGACCACGGCACCGGCGGTACCGAGACGCACGCGCTCGACGGCGTCCGCGCCCGGTACGTGCGGATGCTCGGCGTGCAGCGGCACACGCAGTGGGGCTACTCGCTCACGGCGTTCCGCGTCATGTCGACCGAGGGTGCACCGACCCCGGACCTCGCCCGCCGGGCGGCGACCTCCGCGTCGGCCGACGAGTCGGGCTCGGTCCCGGCGGGGAACGCGACCGACGGGGACCCGACGACCCGGTGGGCGAGCGGGCTCGGCGACGACCAGTGGCTCACGGTCGACCTCGGCGCGCAGCGGACCCTGCACCGGGCGACGCTGACGTGGGAGGACGCGTACGGCTCCGCCTACCGGATCGAGGGGCGCACCGGCACCGACGGTCCGTGGACGACCCTCGCGACGGTGACGGACGGCGACGGCGGGACCGACACGGTCGACCTCGCCGGCAGCTGGCGCCAGGTGCGGTTCCAGGGTGTCCACCGCGCGACGCCCCACGGGTACTCGCTGTACGCGTTCCAGGTGCGCTGACACCGCGACGGGAGGCCCGCTGCCGGTCCGGCGCGGGCCTCCCGTCATGCACGCGGTGCGCCGGGCGCTCGTGACCGGTCGGGAGCGCATCGTCGTCCGCGTCCCGCGCGGTGTCGACGGCGCGCTCGCCGATGGGGCACAGTCGACCCATGCGCACCGAACCCGCCGCCGCCCTCCGCGCCGCCCGCGACGTCCTCATCGCGACCCGCTCCGACAGCGCCGCCGCCCGCCGGGACTTCCGGTGGCCCGACGTCGGTGCCACGTTCAACTGGGCGATCGACTGGTTCGACGTCGTCGCCGCCGGGAACGACCGGGACGCCCTCGTGATCGTCGAGGAGGACGGCACCGAGTCGCACACCACGTACGCGGCCATGTCGGCGCGGTCGGACCGGCTCGCGGCACGGCTGCACGACCTCGGCGTCGGCAAGGGCGACCACGTGCTGCTCATGCTCGACAACCAGCTCGAGCTGTGGGAGTCGATGCTCGCGGTCATGAAGGTCGGCGCGGTGATCCTGCCGACCTCGACGATGCTCGGCAGCGCCGACCTGCAGGACCGCATCGACCGCGGCCGGGTCGCCCACGTCGTGACGACGCTCCGCGAGACGCCGAAGTACGCCACCGTCGAGGGCTCCTTCACACGCGTCGTCGTGGGCGGGGAGGCCGAGGGGTGGACGAGCTACCCGACGGACCTCGGGGAGCCGGCGCCGGCGGACGAGTGGCGCCCCTCGGTGGTGACCGCCGCCGACGACCCGTGCCTGGTCTACTTCACGTCGGGGACGACCGCCGCGCCGAAGATGGTCGTGCACTCGCAGACGTCCTACCCGGTCGGCCACCTGACGACGATGTACTGGATCGGCCTGCAGCCCGGCGACGTCCACCTCGCGATCAGCTCGCCCGGCTGGGGCAAGCACGCGTGGAGCTGCTTCTTCGCGCCGTGGATCGCCGAGGCCACCGTGTTCGTGGTCAACCAGGAGCGGTTCGACGCGGCCGCCCTGCTCGGACAGCTCGACCGGGCCGAGGTGACCTCGTTCTGTGCGCCGCCGACGGTGTGGCGCCTGATGATCCAGGCGGAGCTCGGTGCCCGGCCGCGGGCCCTGCGCGAGGTCGTCTCCGCCGGTGAGCCGCTCAACCCCGAGGTCATCCGGCTGGTCGAGGAGGCCTGGGGCCGCACGATCCGCGACGGCTACGGCCAGACCGAGACCACCGCGATCGTCGGCAACGCACCCGGTGACACGGTCCGGCCGGGCGCGATGGGCCACGGCCTCCCCGGTGTCGCCGTGACGCTGCTCGACCCGGTGACGGGCCGAGCGGGCGTCGACGAGGGCGAGGTCTGCCTCGACCTGACCGTGCGCCCGGTCAACCTCATGAACGGGTACCTGGACGCCCCGGAGCGGACCGACGACGCGGTGCGTGGCGGCTACTTCCACACCGGCGACGTCGCGACCCGGCACGAGGACGGCTCGCTGACCTTCGTCGGGCGGACCGACGACGTCTTCAAGTCCTCCGACTACAAGGTGTCGCCGTTCGAGGTGGAGAGCGCGCTCCTCCGGCACCCCGCGGTCGCCGAGTCCGCCGTGGTGCCCGCGCCGCACGAGACCCGGCTCACCGTCGTGAAGGCGTACGTCACGCTGGCCGCCGGGTGGGAGGCGAGCGCCGAGACCGCGCGGAGCATCCTGGAGCACGCGCGGACCGCGATGCCCGCGTGGCAGCGCGTCCGTCGGCTCGAGTTCGGCGACCTGCCGAAGACGGTGTCCGGGAAGATCCGCCGGGTCGAGCTCCGCGCACGCGAGGAGGAGGCCGCCGGCGGGGCGCAGCCGGACGGCGAGTGGCGTGACGAGCAGTTCCCGGGCCTCCGGGCCGGCCGGCGCACGGACTGACCGGGAGCGCCCGCGGCGGGCCTGCTCGACGAGCGCCCCGGACATGACGAGAGCCCCCGGCGGATGCCGGGGGCTCTCGTTCGTCCCGCCGGAGCGGGGTCCCCACCGGAGTGGGAGGGGGTGTCAGCGCGCGGTGCGGGCGCCGGCACGCGGGAGCACGATGCCGAGCAGGATCATCGCGACCGCGAGCACGAGGTGCAGCACGTTGTCGGCGACGTTCAGCGGCACGAAGTTCGCGGCGCTCGACATGTTCGCGGTGAACAGGCCGAAGATGAACAGCACGGCGTAGATGATGCCGCCGATGAGCAGGTACGAGCGGCTGCCCGAGTGGCTGCGCGCGGCGAGCAGGCCCACGATGCCGAAGAGCAGGTGGACGATGTTGTGCAGGACCGAGACCTGGAACAGGCCGAGCAGGTGGGCCATCGAGCTGTCACCGGCGAAGGACATGGTGCCCATGTCCATGGTCAGGCCGGGGATGAAGCCGGCGATGCCGACGATGATGAAGACGACGCCGAAGACGAGGGCGCCCTTCTGGGTGAGCGTGGTGCCGTAGCCCGAACGGGCAGCTGCGTTGGTGGTCATGATCGGATCTCCTCCGTCAGGAGTCGCCGCAGTCGTGCGATCGACCCGGGGCGCGCGTCGTCGTCGGCTGATCGGCCGACGCCGTGGCAAGGGATGCCGTGCGCCTCTCAGAACATTCGTAGCAGTCAGTCGGGTGGTTTGGATCAGGAAACAGCGCCTCGTGGATGCCCGCGCCCGCCCGAACCCCCGCTTGGGGGTCAGCCGGGCCGGATGCGCAGTGCGCATGACCGGTTCGCCGGTCCCGACCGCCGCCGCCCCTACAGTCGCCGGAGGCGTGGCAGGTCGCGACGCCGGGAGGAGCACGGACACCACATGGCGCGCGAACTGCGGACCGACGGCACGACGATCGACCTGGAAGCGGGGGTCACGCCGACCACGCTGGGCTGGGTCCTCGACCCGGGCGACGTGACGGTGGTCCTCGAGGAGCTGGCGACGGTCTTCTACCGCCACGGGTGGAACTCGTGGTCGCCGACCGGCTGGGCGCCGCTCGACGAGAGCCCGGTGCGCATCTGGGGCGACGACGACCGGCGACTGACCGCCGACGACGCCGCGAACGACCGGCCGGACCGGCACGAGGGCAACGGCGTCGGGGCGGTGGAGCTCGGGGACGGGCGGATCCTGCTCCTCGGCGCGCTCGGGCTCGGGACGCCCCGCGTCGGATCGGACGGATCGAGCCTGTGGGGGACCGTCGAGACGACGGACGGCGGCGGCTGGTTCCTCGGCACCGGACCGGAGGACGCGGTCTTCGCCCGGTACGCGGAGCTCCTCCGGGAGCGGCTCGGCACCCCGACCGCGGAACCGGTCGACACGATGTGGTGCAGCTGGTACTCGTTCTTCGAGGACATCGACGCGGAGCGCATGACCGGAGCGGTGGACGGGCTCGGGGACCTGCCGTTCGACGTCGTGCAGATGGACGACGGGTGGGAGGAGATCGTCGGCGACTGGGACCCGAACGCCGGGTTCCCCGACGGGCTCGCCCCGATCGCCCGCCGCATCGCCGACCGGGGATCACGTCCGGGACTCTGGCTCGCGCCGTTCATCTGCCTGCCCGGCTCGCGGGTCGTCGCGGAACACCCGGACTGGCTCGTGCAGGACCCGACCGGTGGTCCGATGGTCGCCGGCCACAACTGGGACTCGCACTACTTCGCCCTCGACACGACCCTGCCGGCGGTCCAGGAGCACCTCGAGCGGGTCATCCGGGACGTCGTCGGGTGGGGGTTCCGCTACCTCAAGCTCGACTTCATGTACGCGGGGGGCCTCCCCGGCGTCCGGCACCAGGACCTGCCCCGCGAGCGGGTCTACCGCGACGCCGTCGAGTTGATCCGCCGCGCGGCCGGCCCGGACGTCTACCTGCTCGGCTGCGGCGTGCCGATGATCCCGTCGGTCGGGGTGTTCGACGGCGTCCGCGTCGGGCCGGACACCGCCTCCGACTGGACCCGGCCGGGCACGGTCGAGGACCCGAGCCACGAGGGCGGGCTCAACGCCGTCACCGCGTCGCTGGCCCGGTGGTGGATGCGCGACCTCTACCAGGTCGACCCCGACGTGGCGTACTTCCGCACCGTACACACGACGCTCACGCCGGAGCAGCGGCAGCACACCGTCGACATCGCGGCCGTCTGCGCCTTCCGGTCGACCTCGGACCCCGACGAGTGGCTGGTGGCGGACGAGCGCGCCGGGCTCGCGGACTTCCTGCGGGCGCAGCCGACGGTGCTGCGCACCGGCCGTGACCAGTTCACCGTCGACGGCCGAGAGGTCGACTTCCGTCCCGTCGTCCGGGAGGTCCGGGTCGGCCGGGAGCGGTTGACCGAGTCCTGAGGCGGTCGGTGCTTCCGCCGATCGGGTCGATCGCTCAGGCAGAGTGTTCGCTTCCCCGTCCGGATTGCGCGGTTCGCTCACTTCCAGGATGCTTCCCGGCATGACTCGTGTGACCTTCGTCGGTGCCGGCAGTGTCGTCTTCACCCGACAGCTCCTGGCGGACCTCCTCCGGTTCGATGACCTGCCCGTGCTCGACCTCCGGCTGCACGACATCGACGCGCGTCGCCTCGCGGTCGCCGAGGGCACCGCGCGTCAGGTGAGCGAGCGCTCGGGCCGGGAGATCGTCATCTCCGCGACCACCGACCGACGCCGGGCGCTGGCCGACACCGACTTCGTGGTGAACATGGTGCAGGTCGGCGGCATCGACGCCACCCGCAAGGACCTCGAGATCCCCGAGCGGTACGGCCTGCACCAGACCATCGGTGACACGACCGGCGTCGGTGGGGTCTTCCGGGCGCTCCGCACCTTCCCGTTCCTGACCGCGCTGACTGCGGACATGCGGGAGGTCGCGCCCGGCGCGATCCTGCTCAACTACACGAACCCGATGGCGATGAACATCTGGTGGGCGAACGTCGTCGCGCCGGAGATCACCGCACTCGGCCTGTGCCACAGCGTCTACTGGACGGCGAACGACCTCGCCGAGCTCGTCGGCCTCGAGGTCGGGCAGACCCGCTTCCGGGCGGCCGGCGTCAACCACCAGTCCTGGCTGCTCGACTGGACCCACGACGGCGAGGACCTGTACCCGCGCCTCCGCGACCGGATCCGCCGCGATCCCGAACTCGAGCGCCGGGTGCGGGTGGAGATCTTCCGCCGGGTGGGCTTCTACCCGACCGAGACGAGCGAGCACTCGTCCGAGTACCTGTCCTGGTTCCTCCGGTCGCCGCAGCAGATCGAGCGCTTCCGCCTCCGTCCCCTGGAGTACGTCGGCATCTCGGAGGAGAACGTCGCCGAGTTCGAGGCGGCCGAGCGGGCCCTGGCGGCCGGCGAGCCGCTGACGCTCGAGGACGGTGCCGCCGAGTACGCACCGCAGGTCATCCACTCCCTGGTCACCGGGACGGAGCGGGAGATCCACGCGAACGTCGTCAACGACGGGCTCATCGACAACCTGCCGGCCGGTTGCGTCGTCGAGGTCCCCACCACGGTCGGTGCCGGCGGGATCGCGCCGATCCCGATGGGCGCGCTGCCGGTGCAGGCCGCGGCGGTGAACCGGTCGTACGTCTCGGTGAACGAGCTCACGATCGAGGCCGCGCGGCTCGGCGACCCGGTGCTCGTCCGGCAGGCGGTCCTCGTCGACCCGAACGCGTCGTCGACCCTCACCCCGGAGCAGATCTGGGACCTCTGCAACGACCTCGTGACGGCACACGGCGACCTCCTGCCGGAGCCGCTGCGCCAGCTCGTGCCGTCCTCGGCGATCTGACGCCGGCACCCTCCCCCGACCGGCACCGCACCGTCCACGAAGGAGTCCACGGTGACACGAACACGATCCGGAACCCGCCGGCGAGCCGGGTGGGTGGCACGGGCGGCCATGGTCGCCGTGCTCGCCGTCGGGGCGTCCACCCTCGCCGGGTGTGCCGCTCCGAAGGCGACCACACTCGACACGGACGCACCGGTGCACCTCACGATGTGGTCCGGACAGGCCGACCAGGCGGAGAAGCTGCTCGAGGGGCTCGTCGCCGAGTACGAGCGGCTGCACCCGAACGTGACGATCGACATGTCGCCCGGGGCGTCGTCGACCGACGAGCTCCTGCAGAAGCTCGCCGCGTCCTTCGCGGGCAACGACTCACCGGACATCTCGTACACGTACGGGTCGTGGTCGAGTCAGCTCGAACGGTCCGGGCGCACGCTCGACCTGCGGCACGACGTCGCCGACCCCGACCTGCACTGGGACGAGTTCACGTCCGCCGCCCGGAAGACCGCGCAGCCGACCGGCCGGAAGGTCATCGGGATGCCGGCCGTCGTCGACAACATCTCGCTGTTCTACAACAAGACGGTCTTCGACCGCGCGGGCGTCGCCTACCCGACCGACGACTGGACGTGGGCGGACTTCCGGAAGGCCGCGAAGCAGCTGACCGACCGCGAGAGCAACAGCTTCGGCTACGGGTACTCGGTGACCGGCAGCGAGGAGACGACGTGGCAGCTCTGGCCGCACCTGTGGCAGAACGGCGGCGCGATCCTCAGCAAGGACGGCCAGCGTGCGGCGTTCGACTCGGAGGCCGGCGTCGACGCGGTGCGGTTCCTCCGCGACATGGCGGTCAAGGACAAGAGCGTCTACCTCGACCAGACGGACACGAAGTTCGCGCAGCTGTTCGCGAGTGACCGCATCGGCATGATGACGTCCGGGCCGTGGCAGCTCTCCGACCTGCAGACCGCGAAGACCTCCTACGGCGTGGTCCGGCTCCCGGGCACGGACGGCGACCACCAGACGGTCTCCGGCCCCGACCTCTGGACGCTGTTCGACAACGGCGACGTGAACCGCGCGCACTGGGCGAAGGACTTCACCGAGTGGCTGACGGCGAAGGAGCAGGACGAGCGGTTCAACGTCGCCCTCGGCAACCTGCCGCTCCGCTCGAGCGAGGTCGACAGCGCGGCCTTCCGGAAGCAGGCGGCGGCGCTGCCGGGCTACCGGACCATCCAGGAGAACTCGGTCAACGCGGTGCAGGCACGACCCACGGTCCCCGGCTACAACGGGCTCTCCGAGGCGGTCGGCGACGCCGTGGCCCACGTGATGCAGGGAGACGGCGACCCCGCGACGGCGCTCCGCGAAGCGACCACCGCGGCCGACAAGGCCCTGCGCCAGGGCTAGGAGACCCCCATGACCACGTTCGCACTCCGCCCCACCGAGCGACACCACGAGGACGGCACCGACGGCCTCCGCCGCCGTCGCCGCTCGGCCGCGTTCCGCGAGGGCGTCGCCGGGTGGGGCTTCGTCGGCCCCGCGCTGCTCGTCGTCCTCGGCCTGACGATCTTCCCGGGCATCTGGGCGCTCGTCCTGTCCTTCCAGAAGTGGGACGGCTTCAGCCCCGCGAGCGGCATCGGCACGCAGAACTACCAGGACCTCCTCACCGACGGTGCCCTGCAGTCGGCCGTGACGCACACCGTCGTCTACACGGCGCTCTTCGTCCCGGCCTCGCTGCTGCTCGGCCTGTTCCTCGCGGTGGCCCTGAACCGCCGGATCCGGTTCATCGGCCTGTACCGGACGGCGATCTTCGTGCCGTTCGTCGCGTCGGCCGCCGCGACCGGCATCCTGACGACGTACCTGTTCAGCCCGCAGTTCGGCATCGTCAACAACGTGCTGCGCGTGCTGCACCTGCCGCAGCAGGGCTGGCTCGAGGACCGCACCGAGGCGATGCTCGTCGTCGTGGTGATGTCCCTCTGGGGCCAGGCCGCGTTCACGACGGTGATCTACCTCGCCGCGCTCCAGGACGTCCCGGGCGACGTCATCGAGGCAGCGCGGATCGACGGCGCGAACGCGTGGCAGACCTTCTGGCGCGTCGTCTGGCCGCAGCTCGCCCCGGTCACCGCGTTCGTGGCGATCTACCAGACGCTCCAGGCCGTGCAGCTCTTCGACCTCGTCTACGCGACCACCCGCGGAGGCCCGCTCGACGCGACCCAGACGATCGTCTACTACCTCTGGAAGGTCGCGTTCCAGAACCTCCAGTTCGGCTACGGCTCCGCCATCGCGTACGGGCTGTTCTTCGCCACCCTCGTCGTGACGGTCGTCGTCACGGTCCTGCAGCGCCGCGCCGGAAGGAACGCGAACTGATGTCCACCGAGACCCGTGTCCTCGCCACGCCCCTCCGCACCGCCGCCGGTGCGACCGAGCGGCCCGCACCCCGTCGTCGCCGACGCCTGCCGTTCAGCCCGTGGCACCTGCTCCTCGTGCCGGTCTCGCTGCTCTTCCTCGTGCCGTTCATCGAGATGTTCCTGACGTCGCTCGAGCCCGCGGCGGAGATCAACCGGTTCCCGCCGTCGTTCTTCCCGACGCAGTTCACGCTGACCGGGTACGAGCGGCTCTTCGCCGAGTCGGACATCCTGCACTGGCTCCTCAACACGGCGATCGTCTCGGCCGCGGCGATCGCGTCCCACCTGGTGCTCTGCTCGCTCGCCGGGTACGGGTTCGCGCGGCTGCAGTTCCCCGGTCGGACGTTCGGGTTCCTCGCCGTGCTCGCGACGATCATGATCCCGTCGCAGCTGCTCATGATCCCGACGTACGTCATGTTCGCCCGACTGCACCTCGTCGACCACCTCGGCGCCGCGATCGTGCCGTGGCTCGCGTCGGCGTTCGGCATCTTCCTGATGCGGCAGTTCTTCCTGTCGCTCCCGGCGGAGCTCGAGGAGGCGGGGATGATCGACGGCTGCACCCGCCTGCAGGTCTTCTTCCGCATCGTGCTCCCGCTGGCCCGGCCGGCGCTCGCGACCCTCGCGATCTTCACGCTCCTCGGCTCGTGGAACGACCTCGTGTGGCCGCTCATCGCGATCAACAACGAGCACGCCTTCACGCTGCAGCTCGGCCTGACGAACTTCCAGGGCGCCCGCCGCACCGACTGGTCGCTGCTCATGGCGGGGAACGTCGTCGCGACGCTGCCGCTCATCCTGCTGTTCCTGGTCGCGCAGAAGCAGTTCGTCGCGACGATGGCGTCGGCCGGCCTGAAGGGCTGACCCGGCCGGCGACCGGCCAACCCGGCCACCCCGGCCGGCCGGCGTCAGGACCGGACGAGCCGGGCGATCGCGTCGGACGCCTCCCGGATCTTCTCCTCGGCCGCGGGCCCGCCCTGCGCCACGGCGTCGGTGACGCAGTGCCGCAGGTGGTCCTCGAGCAGCGCGACCGAGACCGCCTGCAGCGCCTTCGTCATCGCGGACACCTGGGTGAGGATGTCGATGCAGTACTGCTCGTCGTCGACCATGCGCTGCAGCCCGCGCGCCTGCCCCTCGATCCGGCGGAGCCGCTTCAGGTAGTCGTCCTTCGCGGAGATGTAGCCGTGGTGGTGCTCGTGCGGCGCGGGGTCGGTCACGGCGGTGCTCCTGACGGTGCTCGCGTCGACGGATCGGGAACAGATCCCGGCCGCCGGCGTTACGGTGGAGGTACCCCCCGAGGGTACCTGAGCACGAGGGAGACCGACATGGCCGACGAACTGACCGTGAGCTACCACATCGACGGCATGACCTGCGAGCACTGCGTCATGAGCATCGACGAGGCGTTCCGTGAGCTGCCCGGCGTCACCGACGTCCAGGTCGACCTCGTCGCCGGCGGTCGGTCCACCGCGACCGTCACGAGCGACCGTCCCCTCGACCCCGGTGCCGTCGACGCGGCCGTCGACGAGGCGGGTTACACGCTGGCGGACGCATGACCGGGGGCGGGCAGCCGGCGCCGGTCGAACTCGCCATCGACGGGATGACCTGTGCCTCGTGCGCCAACCGCATCGAGCGCAAGCTCAACAAGATGCCCGGGGTCACCGCGAGCGTCAACTACGCCACCGAGACCGCGACGGTCGCCCTGCCCGCCGGCACCGCCGTCGACGACGCGATCGCCACCGTGGAGCACGCCGGGTACGCCGCCCGCCTGCCCGAGCCCGAGCGCACCGAGGACGACGACGCCACGCGGTCGCTCCGCCGCCGGACCCTCGTCTCCACCACGTTCGCCGTGCCCGTCGTGCTGCTGTCGATGGTGCCCGCCCTGCAGTTCCCGGGCTGGCAGTGGGTCGCCCTCCTGCTCACCCTCCCCGTCGCGACCTGGGGTGCCTGGCCGTTCCACCGCGCCGCCGCCGTCACCGCCCGGCACGGCTCGGCGTCGATGGACACCCTCGTCAGCATCGGCGTCGCCGCGGCCACGCTCTGGTCGCTGTGGGCGCTCACCCTCGGCGGTGCCGGCGGGATCGGCATGCACATGACGTTCACGTGGCGACCGCCGCACGACGCCGCCCCCGAGCCCTACTTCGAGGTCGCCGCGACGGTGACCGTGTTCCTCCTCGCCGGTCGGTGGTTCGAGGCGCGGGCGAAGACCCGCTCCGGTGCGGCACTCCGTGCCCTCCTCGCCCTCGGTGCGACCAGCGCCCGGGTGCTTCGCGACGGCCGCGAGACCGAGGTCCCGGTGTCGTCGGTGCGCGTCGGCGACCGCTTCGTGGTCCGGCCGGGCGAGCGGATCGCGACCGACGGCGTCGTGGTGGCCGGGTCGGGCGCCGTCGACACCAGCGTCGTGACGGGGGAGAGCCTCCCGACCGAGGTCGCCCCCGGCGACGCCGTCACCGGCGCGACCGTGAACGTCGGCGGCCTGCTGACCGTCGAGGCGACGCACGTCGGCGCGGACACCGAGGTCGCCCGGATCGGCCGCCTCGTCACCGCCGCGCAGTCCGGCAAGGCCGACGTGCAGCGCCTCGCCGACCGGGTCTCCGCCGTGTTCGTCCCCGTCGTCCTCGGCCTCGCGGTCCTCACGCTCGTCGGCTGGCTGCTGCTGTCCGGCGACGTCGAGGCCGCCGTCACCGCCGCCGTGGCCACGCTCGTGATCGCCTGCCCGTGCGCGCTCGGGCTCGCGACGCCCACGGCCCTGCTCGTCGGCACCGGCCGCGGCTCGCAGCTCGGCGTCCTCATCCGTGGCCCGCAGGTCCTCGAGGCCACCCGCCGCATCGACACCGTCGTCCTCGACAAGACCGGCACCGTGACCACCGGGACCATGCGCGTGCACGAGGTCGTCGCGGCCGCCGGCGAGGACGCCGACCGGGTGCTCCGGGCCGCCGCCGCCGCCGAGGTCGGCTCCGAGCACCCCGTCGCACGCGCCGTCGTCGCCGCAGTGCCCGAGTCCGCGCGGGCCGTCGGGACGGCGACCGCCGCCGAGGCGTTCACCGCCACCGCGGGTGCGGGGGTGCAGGCCGTGGTCGACGGCACGCTCGTCCTGGTCGGCCGCGTCGGCTGGCTGCACGAGGCGTGGGCCGTCCCCGTGCCCGCCGAGCTCGACGCCGCACGCGCCGCCGCCGAGGAGGCCGGCCGCACCGCCGTGGCCGTCGCGTGGGACGGCCGGGTCCGCGGCCTCGTCGTGGTCGCCGACACCGTCGCCCCCGGTGCCGCCGAGGCGGTCCGCCGCCTGCACGAGCTCGGGCTCACGACGATGATGCTCACCGGCGACGCCCGCGGGGTCGCCACGGCCGTCGCCGCACAGGTCGGGATCGAGCAGGTCACCGCCGAGGTCCGACCCGAGGACAAGCACCGGGTCGTGACCGAGCTGCAGCGGTCCGGCCACACGGTCGCGATGGTCGGCGACGGGGTGAACGACGCCGCCGCGCTCGCCGCGGCCGACCTCGGCATCGCGATGGGCACCGGGACCGACGTCGCGATGGAGGCCGCCGACGTCACCCTGGTGCGCGCGGACCTCCGTGCCGCCGTCGACGCGGTGCGGCTCGCGCGCCGGACGCTCCGGACGATCAAGGCGAACCTGTTCTGGGCCTTCGCCTACAACGTGGCCGCGATCCCGCTCGCGATGGCCGGGCTGATGAACCCGGTGGTCGCCGGCGCCGCGATGGCGCTGTCCTCGGTGTTCGTCGTCAGCAACAGCCTGCGGCTCCGCGGCTTCCGCGCGGGCGGCTGAGCGGCGGCAGCGGCCGAGCGGTGGGGCTCAGCCCTCGTCGACGTCGAAGACCACC
Source organism: Microbacteriaceae bacterium PS02332 (assembly GCA_029959645.1). Lineage (GTDB taxonomy): Bacteria > Actinomycetota > Actinomycetes > Actinomycetales > Microbacteriaceae > Curtobacterium. The sequence continues at coordinate 17,333 of JASCOJ010000028.1, forward strand.
ACGTCCGACGCGGCACCGCCGATGAACGTCGCGACCGGCTGGTGCTCCTCGTGCGGCAGGTACCCCTCGAGTGCGGCACGGTCACGGAACCGCACGACGAGCATCCAGTCGTAGGCGCCCTCCTTGCCCTCCGGGCTGACGCTCGGGCCGGACACCACGGAGACAACACCGTCGATGCGGGTCAGGTGCTCCCGGGACAGGCCGTCGGCCTCGGCGGACCGGTCCGCTCGGTCGGTCCACTGGACGAGGACGACGTGGGTGATCCCGGACATGGTGTGCTCCTCGACCGGCCACCCGGGGTGGGCAGCGCTCGCGTCCGAGCCTGGCACGCGTGCCCTCGGACGCGATCAGCGTCCCCCGGTTCCCTGACACCGCGGGCACGGCCGCGGCCTAGCGTCCAGTGCACACCGACGAGAGGAAACACCATGGCAAGTGGCGTCGCAGCAGTCTGGGTCCCGGTCAGCGACATGGAGCGCGCCGTCGCGTTCTACCGCGACACGCTCGGGCTCACGGTCAAGGACCAGTCGGAGGACTGGAGCGAGATCGACGCGAACGGCCTGATGATCGGGCTGAACGGTCGCGAGTCGGCCAGCCCGTCGAGCGGTGGCGGCGCGGTCGTCACGTTCCAGCCGGACGGCAGCATCGAGGACGAGCTCGAGGCGATCCGCAGCAAGGGCGCGGACGTCCAGGGCGAGATCAGCGAACACCCGTGGGGCAAGATCGTGCCCTTCAAGGACAGCGAGGGCAACGACCTCCAGTTCTACGCACCGCCGACGCACTGACGGCGGCACGGCACGGACGGGAGGCCCCTCACCAGCCGGTGGCGGGCCTCCCGTCCGTCGTCGGGTCGAGTCGTCCGGTTTCCGCCGTCCCCAGCGGTGCCGGTGTTCGCTGGCAGGCAGGTCCCCGTTCGCCGTCACCGACGGCGGGACCGGCCCGGGAGCCCGGGGGAGGAGCCGCAATGCTGTCGTTGATCTACTCGAGCGTCGCCACGGACACGTTCGGCGAGGCCGACCTCGCCGGGCTGCTCGCGCAGAGCCGCACCGCGAACGAGCGCAACGACGTCACCGGGATGCTCCTGTTCCGCAACGGGTACTTCCTGCAGGTGCTCGAGGGGCCGGACGCCGCCGTGCGCGAGAAGATGGCCGTCATCAAGACGGACCCGCGGCACACCAAGGTGACGATGCTGCTCGAGGACCTCGTCGACGCACGGCAGTTCCCCGACTGGACGATGGCGTTCCCGTCGGACACCGACCTCGACGACGTGCCCGGCTACCGCACCGCCTTCACCGACGTCGAGTCGGTCACCGACGGGCAGGGGTCGTCGGCATCGCCGGCGCTCCGCGAGCTCATCCGGTGGTTCCAGGCACGCCCGGAGCGGCTGCAGCCGGCCGACTGACCGTCCGGACCACGGACGGACGGGAGGCCCGTCACCAGCTGGTGACGGGCCTCCCGTTCGTCGTGTGCGCGGCTACTCCGCGGGCTCGTCCTCTTCGGGGTTGAAGTGCGAGTCCGTCTCGGAGAACCCGGTGGCGATGCCACCCGGCGCGTCCGGGATGGTCGCGTCGTCACCGAGGCCACCCGGCTTCGCGGTGCCCTCGTGGTCGTGTTCTGCGGTGCCGAGGTCCGGCTGGTCCTCGGCGCCGGTGCCCTCGGGGCCCGTGCTGGTCGTGTCGCTCATGGTGCGTTCCTCCCGCGTCTGGTGCTGGTCGGCGTCCGGTGCTCGTCCGCCTAGAAGGCGGGCGTGCCGCCGGCGATCGTGATCGTCGACCCGGACTGGTAGCTCGACTCCGGGGAGACGAGGTGGACGTACGCCGCGGCGAGCTCGGCGGGCTGGCCCGGGCGACCGAACGGCGACTGCTGGCCGAAGGTCGAGACGGTCTCGGCGTCGTCCGACCCCGGCTGCAGCGGCGTCCACACCGGACCCGGCGCGACCGAGTTGACGCGGATGCCCTTCGGCGCGAGCTGCTGGGCGACCGCCTCGGTGAAGAGCTTGATCGCGCCCTTCGACACCGCGTAGTCGACCTTGTCCGGCGACGGGGTCGACGCCTGGATCGACCCGGTCGTGACGATCGTCGAACCCGGCTCGAGGTGCGGCACGGCGGCCTTCGTCAGCCAGAACAGCGAGTAGATGTTCGTCTTGAAGGTCGAGTCGAACATCGCCGTCTCGAGCGTCAGGATGTCCTCGTTGCTCTCCATCCGGCCGGCGACCATGACGAGCGTGTCGAGGCCGCCGAGCTCGTCGACGCCCTTCTGCACGAGGTCCTGGCAGTACTGCTCGTCGGAGATGTCCCCGGGGAACAGCACGACCTTCCGGCCCTCGCCGACGAGCAGGTCGCGGACCTGTTCGGCGTCCTCCTGCTCGTCGGGCAGGTACGACAGGACGAGGTCGGCGCCCTCGCGGGCGAGTCCGATCGCGGCCGCGCGGCCGATGCCGGAGTCGGCGCCGGTCACGATGCCGCGGAAGCCCTCGAGCCGGCCCTTGCCGACGTAGCTGTCCTCGCCGTGGTCGGGCTTCGGGTCCATCTTCCACGCGGCACCGGGCAGCGACTGCTCCTGCTTCGGGAACGGCGGCGCCGGGTAGCGGGTGTTCGGGTCGTGCTTCTCGTACTGGCTCATGCGCCGAGTGTCCTCTCGGGTCACTGGAGGGCGGTGAAGGAGGCGTCGCGGACGAGCACGGTGGTCGCGTCGGCCGTGACCTGCTGGTCCGGGTCGCTCGACAGGCCGAGGCTCCAGGTGCCGCCGTTCGGGTGCTCGGGGAGCGTGAACTCGACCGTGGTGTCCGAAGCGTTCAGCAGGACCGCGACCGCGTCGTCACCCTGGTCGAGGACGAGGATGACCGCGCGGTTGCCCGCGTCGGCCCAGTCGCCCTCCTCGAACGGCGCGGCGTCGGCACGGAGCACCGACACGGTCGACTCCGAGTCGCCGGGGGCGGTGCGGTACCACTCCGGGCGGAGCGAGGCGTGCTCCTTGCGGAAGGCGATCGCGGCGGTCGTGAAGGCCAGCAGGTCCTGGTCGGCGGCGGCCCAGTCGAACCAGGAGATCTCGTCGTCCTGGCAGTAGGCGTTGTTGTTGCCGCCCTGCGACCGGGCGATCTCGTCGCCACCGAGGATCATCGGCACACCGGCGGAGAGCAGGAGCGAGCCGAGGAAGTTCCGGCGCTGGCGGTCGCGGTAGTCGTTCACCGCGCCGTCGTCGGTCGGGCCCTCGATGCCGCCGTTGAACGACGTGTTGTTGCTCTCGCCGTCGTTGTTGTCCTCGCCGTTCGCCTCGTTGTGCTTCTCGGCGTACATGGTCAGGTCCGCGAGCGTGAAACCGTCGTGCGCGGTGATGAAGTCCACCGAGCAGACGGGCGAGCGTCGCGACGCCTCGTAGACGTCGGGGCTGCCGAGGAAGCGCTGCACGGCGTCGCCGAGCGTGCCCTCGTCGCCGCGCCAGAACGCGCGCACGTCGTCGCGGTACTTGCCGTTCCACTCCGACCACTCGGCCGGGAAGCCGCCGACCTGGTAGCCCGCGGTGTCCCACGGCTCGGCGATCATCTTGACCGTCCGGAGCACCGGGTCCTGGTGGATGATGTCGAGGAACGCCGAGCGGTTGCTCGCCTCCTCGTTCTGCCGGGTGAGCGTGGTGGCGAGGTCGAAGCGGAAGCCGTCGACGTGCATCTCCTGCACCCAGTAGCGCAGCGAGTCGGCGATCAGGCCGAGCGGCGTCGGGTGCGCCACGTCGAGGCTGTTGCCGGTGCCGGTGGTGTCGAAGTAGCTCGCGTTGTCGTCCTCGACGAGGCGGTAGTACGAGCGGTTGTCGATGCCCTTGAAGGACAGCGTCGGGCCCATGTGGTTGCCCTCGGCGGTGTGGTTGTAGACGACGTCCATGATGACCTCGAGGCCCGCGGCGTGCAGGGCCTTGACCATCGCCTTGAACTCGGCGACCTGCTGGCCGGCGGTGCCGCTCGAGGAGTACTCGTTGTGCGGCGCGAGGAAGCCGATGCTGTTGTAGCCCCAGTAGTTGCGGAGGCCCTTGTCGAGCAGCGTCGACTCCTGGACGAACTGGTGCGTCGGCAGCAGCTCGACCGCGGTCACGCCGAGGTCGACGAGGTGCTTGATCGCGGCGGGGTGGCCGAGGCCGGCGTAGGTGCCCCGGATCTCCTCGGGGACGTCCGGGTGCTGCTTCGTGAAGCCCTTGACGTGCACCTCGTAGACGACCGAGTCGGCGAGGGGGATGTCGGGGCGGGAGTCGTCGCCCCAGTCGAACGAGCGGTCGGCGACGACCGAGCGGGGCATGGCGTCGGCGGAGTCCGTCTCGTCCATGGTCTCGGGCTCGTTCATGTCGTGTCCGAAGAGCGCCTGACCCCAGGTGTACTCGCCGTCGATCGCGGTGGCGTACGGGTCGAGGAGGAGCTTGTTCGCGTTGTGACGGAGGCCGTTCGCCGGGTCCCAGGGGCCGTGGACCCGGAAGCCGTAGCGGGTGCCGACGGTGACGTCCGGCACGATGTCGTGGAAGGTGTGCCCGGTGCGCTTCGTCAGCTCGGTGCGGTGCTCGGTGCCGTCCTCGTCGAACCGGCAGAACTCGACCCGGTCGGCGGTCGCGGAGAAGAGGGCGACGTTCGCGCCGCCGTCGACGATGGTCACACCGAGAGGGGTGCGCGATGAGGTGCTCATGCTCTCCTTCTACTGAACCGCGACTGTGACCGTCACGCGGGCGCGTACCCCGAGGGCCGGTTCCCGTCCGGGCGGGCCTCGTCGTCGCCGCCGCGACGCACCGCACCGGCCCGTGTACTCGCGCAGACCGGATGACCATGGGAACATCAGATCGTGACGCAACCGCGACCCGCCTTCGGGCCCCAGGACGGCTACCGCGCCATCCGTCTCGCGGGCATCAGCGAGACGCGGCCGTCCGAGCTCGACACCGTCTACGGCACCGGTGGCGGGATCGGCGACCAGCTGTCGGCGTTCCGGTACACCGGCGCCGGCGACGAGGACGTGTCGCTCCGGGGTTCCGCCGTCGAGGGGCAGCGCACCGGCACGATGGAGCCGCGGCCGGACCACATCGTCTTCTGGATCGGCGACGGCACCGCGACGATCACCGACCCGGCCGGTCGGACCACCCAGGTCCGTCCGGGGCGCCCGATGCTGCTCGCCGCCTCGGAGCGCTACCGGTTCACCGCCGCGATCTCCCGCGTCTCGATGCTGCACCTGTCCGACCGCATGCTCCGCTCGGTGCTCGCGGACGACGGCGTGCAGGTCGCCGGGCCGCTGCGGTTCCAGCCCGTCGAGGCCGACGAGGAGCTCGCGCCGCTCCGGACCGTGCTGCAGGCCCTCGGGTCCCGGGTCACCGACGCCCGGGTCACCGGTGCCGAACGCACGACGGTGAACCGGAAGGTCGCCCGTGCGGTCGTCGACACGTTCCCGGTCGTCAACCCGTCGTCGAGCAGCAGTGACCGCCTCCGGGACGCGCTCGCGTTCGTGCAGTCGAACGCGCACCTGCCGATCACGCTGGTGGACATCGCGACGGCGGCCCGGATGAGCCCGCGCGGTGTGCAGCAGTCGTTCGCCCGCTCGGTCGGGGTCTCCCCGCTCGGACACCTCCGCAACGTCCGGCTCGACGCCGTGCACGGGGCCCTGCTCCGTGCCGACCCGGCGACCGCCTCGGTGGCCGAGGTCGCCCGGACCTGGGGCTTCGCGCACCTCGGCCGGTTCTCCGGCGCGTACCGGGAGCGCTTCGGCGAGCTGCCGAGCGCGACGCTCCGCGGCCGGGCCCGACCGGCCGACTGACCCGGGCCGTCGGCCGCGAGCGGCAGCCGGCGGGTCCTGGCGCAGGAGGGGTCAGGCGCTCGGTCGTGCGGCGTCCACCGCCGCGCGTGCCGCGGCGACGACCTCGGCGTCGGTGACGAAGTGCGCCGACCCGTCGTCGCCGGCGCCCATCGGCACGCCGCCGTGCGCGTCACCGGCGGGGCGCTTGGCGGACAGGTGCACGGCCGCGGCACCGGTGGCGAGCAGCGCGGCGACGTCGGCCGGGGTCACGCCACCGCCGGCCATCACCTGGACGACGCCGGCCGCGGCGACCATGCGGGCGATGGTCGCCGCCCCGGTGCCGGCGATGGGGGCGCCGCCCGAGGTCAGCACCCGCGTGATCCCGAGGTCGGCGAGCGACGCGGCCGCGGCCACCGGGTCGACGGCGTGGTCGACCGCGCGGTGGAGGGTGACCTCGGCGGTGGGGTCGACGGCCCGGGCGGTCGCGACGAAGCGCCGCAGGACGTCGGCGTCGAGGGTGCCGTCCGGACGGAGCGCCCCGACGACGACCCCGGCGGCCCCGGACCGGAGCACCGCGCGGACCTCCCGGTCCATGAGGTCGACGTCGTCCCGGTCGTGCACGAACCCGCCCGGACGGCACCGGACGAGGGCGTGCACGGGGATGCCGACCTCGACCGCGGCCTCGACGAGCCCCTGCGACGGGGTGATCCCGCCGAGCTCGAGGGCGCTGCACAGCTCGACGCGGTCGGCACCGCCGTCCCGGGCGACCACGGCCCCGGCGGGTGCCGTGACGGCGATCTCGAGGGCGGGGACCGGCGTGGTGACGGGAGAGCTCATGGTGCGGGGACTCCGAGGGGCTCGTTCGAGGCGGGGACGATCCGCGCGGACAGGTCCGGCGGTTCCGGGAAGGTCCGATCGTAGGGGAACATCGGGCGTTCGATCCGGGAGTGGCCGAGCCGCTCGAGGTCCTGGTCGACGCCGCCCGGCGTGAGCGCGAGCATCCAGTCGGCCGCCATCGCGAAGAGCTCGGGTTCGAGGTACCCGATCTTCACGACGACGACGTCGGCGCTCCGCGGGTCGAGCTCGAGGTCGGTGAAGTCGTGCTCGTGGTGGTACGGCTTGCGGAGCTCGGTGAGGATCGCGAAGACGCTGCCGACCTGCAGGACCACCTCGACGCGGGCGTCCCGGTCGCCGTGCTTCACCGCGTGCACCCGGCCGGTCATCGTGACCGGCCCGGCGTGCAGGTCGTCGACCGCGGCACCGGCCGTGACCGTGACGGTCGCCCCGACGCCGGCGGCGACCGCGGTGGCCACCGCCTCCGGGCCGGGGACGCTCGCGTACAGCACGACCGGACCGTCGGGGTCGCGGAACTCGGGGCGCGTCAGCAGCTGGGTCAACCCCCACGTCATGTCGCCGGAGCCGCCCGCGGTCGGGTTGTCGCCGGAGTCGGAGACGAAGTACGGGCGCGCGGCACCGGGTGCGAGCGCGGCGTCGAGGCACTCCGCGAACGAGCCGGTCGGCGCCACGAACACGAAGTCCTCCCGGGCGTCCCAGAACGCCCGGGCCAGGCGCTCGGCACCGGCGGCCACCGCGGCCTCGTCCCACCCGGTGACGACCGTGACGGCGCGGTCGCGCGGTTGGTCGGCCCAGGCGTACCCGACCCAGATCGCCGCGTCGAGGACGCCGTCGGTCTGCTCGACGACCGGCACCTGCGCGTACAGGGAGGCGGCTGGCTCGAGTCGCGTGGAGGTCTGCTCGCCGGGCAGGAGGACCGGGATCGGGATCCAGGCCTTCACCGGCCGCTGCGCGCCGACGGGTCGGGTGGTGAGCACCTCGACGAGGTTGCGGACCGCGCGTTCCTTGGTCTCCATGGCGTCCTCGTGCGGGGCCATCCGGTAGCAGGTGACGAGGTCGCACTGGTGCGCCAGCTCGCGCGTGACGTTGCCGTGCAGGTCCATCGACGCCGACACGACGACGTCCGGGCCGATCACCGCGCGGATCCGGCCGAGCAGTTCGGTCTCGGCGTCGTCGAGCCCCTCGACGACCATCGCGCCGTGGATGTCGTACCAGAGGCCGTCCACGTGGGTCGCGGCGACGATGTCCTGCAACCGGGCGACGATCTCGTCCGCGAGCTCCTCGAACGCCGCGCGGGTCACGATGCCGCCGGGCAGCGCGTGCCCGATGAGCGCCCCGCGGAAGTCGGCGGCGTCGGCCATCGACGCCAGGAAGTCGTAGCGCCGGACGACCTCCTCCCCGCGGTCCGGGTGGAACGCGGGAGCAGTCGTCCGGGTCGGCGTGAAGGTCGACGTCTCGATGGCGAGCCCGGCGATCGCGATGACCGGTCGGCGGGCGCCGTCGGTGGTGGGGGTGGCGGTGTCAGCGGACACGGACGCTCCTGTTCCTGGTGGGTGGGCGGGGGGCCGGTGCGGCGAGGTCCTCGAGCGAGGCGGCGAGCCCGCGCTGCAGGGCGAACTGCCCGGCGCCGACGAGACCGGCGTCGGCCCCGAGGGTCGCCCGCTCGATGACGAGGTGCTGCGTCACGAGCGGGTGGCAGCTCTCGTAGAGCTGGCTCCGCACGGCGGCGACGAAGGGGTCGAGGGTGGACAGGATGCCGCCGAGGGAGACGGCGTCCGGGTTGAAGAAGTTCACGTTCGCGGCGAGGACCTCGCCGAGGTAGCGCCCGGCGAGCCGGACCGCGCGGGTCGTCTCGGGGTGGGCCTCCGAGGCGAGCCGGACGACGTCCTGCGTCGACTCGACCGGGACCCCGGCATCGCGGAGGATCCGCACGAGGGCGGCCCCGGACGCCACGGTCTCGAGGCACCCGGTGTTGCCGCACGAGCACGGGGTGTCACCCGCCGCGTCGATCCGGACGTGGGTGATGTCACCGGCCGCACCCGTCGAGCCGCGGTAGAGCCGGCCGTCGATGACGATCCCGGCACCGATCGCCGAGCCGGCCTTCACGGTGATGGCCTGACGACGGGAGGCGGGTTGCACGGTCTGCTCACCGGCGGCCATGCAGTTGGCGTCGTTGTCGATCGCCGCCGGCACGCCGAAGTGCCGCGTGAGCCAGTCGGCCACCGGGAAGCCGTTCCACCCCGGCATCCGGCTCGGCAGGTCGACGACCCCGGCCTCGACGTCGACCGGCCCGGGCAGGCTCAGACCGACGCCCCGGAGACCGGCCCGACCGCGCTCCTCGACGAGCTGGTCGAGGAGTGCTGCCAGGTGTTCGAGGCCCTGTGCCGGACCGTCGGCGAGCGCGAACGGGACGGTCGCGACGGACTCGAGCGCGCCTCCCGGCAGGACGATGCCGATCCGGGCGTGCTCGCCGCCGACGTCGGCGGCGACCGCGTACTCGTCGGTGCCGCCGATGCGGAGGACCTTCCGGGGGCGTCCGCCCGTGGAGACGTCGGTGCCCTCCTCGGCGAGGATGCCGTGCGCGAGCAGCTGCGCGACGACGTGGGAGACCGTCGACTGTGCGGCGCCGAGGCGTTGCGCGATCTCGGTGCGGCTGGCCGCCTGCCCGCTCGCGATGAGCTCGAGCACGCGGGAACTCAGGTCCGGCACGACTTTCTCCAATCCGGGCGCGAGGAGCGGCACCCGTCGCGACACCGCTGTTGTTCCGGGAGCCTAGGGCCCCGAACGCGGCGCCTGCCCTTTCCGCCGAACAGCAGAAACGCAGTTTTTACATGGATTTGTTTGTTCCGCCAAGGGCTTTCCCCATTGACTGTGCGTGTGCCGGCCGGCACGACTCGTGCTCCACCTCCCCGACCCCCACGCACTAGGAGTCCGCATGACCAAGCCACGTCGCTGGGCGCTCGTCGCCGGAGCAGCGCTCGCGGTGAGCGCCCTGCTCGCCGGATGTTCCGGCGGCGGTTCCGCCACCACGACCACGGAGTCCGACGCGATCGACTACGCGCTCCCGGCGAACTTCACGCCGAACTGGATCCTGCCGATCGGCACGGCCGCGCACCTCAACACGAACAACGGGTCGATCTCGCACTCGCTGTACGAGCAGCTCATCTCCTACGACGGCTCGACCGGCAAGATCGCCTGGAACAAGAAGGGCTCGGTCGCCACCGACGCCGCCTTCGCGGCCGACGGCAAGAGCGTCACGATCACGCTCGGCGACCGGCACTGGTCGGACGGCAAGCCGATCACGAGCCGCGACGTCGAGTTCTGGTTCAACCTGATCAAGGCGAACGAGAAGGACTGGGGGTCGTACTCGGAGGGCAAGGCGCCGGACAACTGGACCTCGTTCACGGCCACCGACGACACGCACTTCACGATCACGTTCGACAAGGCGTACAACGCGGACTGGATGCTCGCGAACCAGCTGAGCTACATCATCCCGCTGCCGCAGCACGCCTGGGACAAGACGAGTGCGTCGGCCCAGGTCAGCGACGCCGACCGCACGACGGACGGCGCGAAGCAGGTCTGGAAGTACCTCAACACCGCGGCCGGCAAGATCGCCGACTACGACTCCGACCCGCTCTGGAAGACCATCTCCGGCCCCTACGGCGTGACGTCGTTCACCACGGCCGGCAAGGTCCAGCTCACCGCGAACACGAAGTACGACGGGGGCGAGAAGCCGTCGATCAAGACCGTCAACCTCCTGCCGTTCACGACCACCGACGCCGAGACGAACGCGGTCCGCTCCGGTGCGGTCGACTACGGGTACATCAACGCGACGGACCTCGACCAGAAGGACTCCTTCACGAACAAGGGCTACGAGGTCGAGCCCTGGACCGGGTGGGCGATCACCTACATGCCGTACAACTTCAACAACCCGACCATGGGCGCGGTCTTCAAGCAGCTGTACGCCCGACAGGCCGTGCAGATGTCGATCGACCAGAAGACGCTCTCGAAGGTCGTCTTCAACGGCACCGCCACGTCGACCTACGGCCCCGTCCCGCAGGCGCAGGAGTCCGACTACGTCTCCGACGTGCAGAAGTCGAACCCGTACCCGTTCAGCACGGCGAAGGCCAAGGAGCTGCTGTCCAGCCACGGCTGGACGGCGAAGGGCGGCACCATGGTGTGCACCGACGCCGGCAGCGGCGCCGACCAGTGCGGTGAGGGCGTCGCCGCGGGGACGAAGTTCACCATGCAGGTGCTCTCGCAGTCCGGCTCGTCCGTGACCGACAACATGATGAGCGCGATCCAGTCCTCGCTCGCGAAGACCGGCATCGGCTTCACCATCAAGACCGCACCGGTCTCGAGCGTCCTGTCGCAGACCCCGACGTGCACGAGCGACGAGGACAGCTGCGACTGGGACCTGTCGTTCTTCGGCACCGCGGGCAGCTGGTACTTCCCCGCCTACCCGACCGGTGAGTCGCTCTTCTCGACCGGTGGCTCGGCGAACTTCGGCTCGTACTCGAACGAGCAGGTCGACTCCCTCATCAGCGCGACGACCACCTCGACCGACGCGTCCGCCGTGCAGGAGTACAGCGCCGCCGTCGCGAAGGACCTGCCCGTGATCTGGCTGCCCAGCCCGGACTACCAGATCTCGGTCGTCAAGCAGGGCCTGACCGGGTTCGAGCAGGACTCGCTGGCCAACTTCCACCCGGCCCAGTGGAAGTGGTCGAAGTAACTCCGTGACCGACCCGGGGGGGGGGGGGGGGGGGGGGGGGGGGGGGGGGGGGGGGGGGGCCGCGGGGCCCCCGCCGGCGGCCCCCGCCCCCGCGCCGCGGCCGTGGAGGCGGGCGGCACCGCCGGGGCGGGCGCGTGGGACGGCGGGGTCCGCGGCCTCGTCGTGGTCGCCGACACCGTCGCCCCCGGTGCCGCCGAGGCGGTCCGCCGCCTGCACGAGCTCGGGCTCACGACGATGA
>JASCOJ010000290.1 GCA_029959645.1 Microbacteriaceae bacterium PS02332
GACACGTGCTCCGTGCACTCGGAGCCGCGTGGATCCGGCTCGCGCCGCAGGACGGCGCGGTGCTCAAGCTCGGCACCGCCCCGGTGAGCACCCTCGGGTACGAGCCCGGGCGCCCCGTGATCGACTCCTGGAACATCACGCCGTCCTGACCGGCACGGAGCGGTCCCCGGCGCCGAGCACCATCCCCATCCCGAGGCGCGGCGCGACGTGGTCGAACCCGAGCGACCGGTAGAGGCGCGGCCCGGGCGGGTCCCCGATGAGCGAGACCCAGGGGCCCGCCGGCGCACGGT
>JASCOJ010000291.1 GCA_029959645.1 Microbacteriaceae bacterium PS02332
CGACCATCCCGGCGGTGCAGAACCCGCACTGGAACGCGGCGGCGTCGGCGAACGCGCGCTGCAGGGGGTGCGGGTGCTCGGGGGTGCCAAGGCCCGCGGCCGTGGTCACGGCAGCGCCGTCGAGCCGGTGCGCCGGCGTGATGCAGGAGTGCACGGGCGTGCCGTCGACGAGCACGGAGCACGCGCCGCAGTCGCCCGAGGCGCAGCCCTTCTTGACCGCGGTGACGCCGTGCTCACGGAGCAGGGTGCGGAGGACCTGGCCGGGGAGCGGAGCGACGTCGAGCACGGT
>JASCOJ010000292.1 GCA_029959645.1 Microbacteriaceae bacterium PS02332
GTTCCGGACACAGCACCGCGCTTCGTCGCGGTGCTGTGTCCGTTCCGGGGGGTGGTCCGTGCGGGAGCGCTCGCCGGGGCCGTGGTCAGCGGCCGCCGGCGCGGCGGAGGCGCTCGGCGATCCGGGCCTCCGTGGCGGCGTCAACGCCGGTGACCGCGTAGGCCGACGGCCACATGAGGCCGTCGTCGAGCGCTGCGCCGTCCTGGAACCCGATGGTCGAGTACCGCGTGCCGAACTTCGCCGCGGGCTGGAAGAACACCACGGCCTTGCCGTCCTCGCGGGCGTAGGC
>JASCOJ010000293.1 GCA_029959645.1 Microbacteriaceae bacterium PS02332
GAACGGAAACGATCGTTTTCATTCTGCAGAGCCTAGGGTGCTCCCATGCCCTTGCATCCAGGAACCGAGCGACGGGTGCTCGACGCGGCCGAGGAGCTCTTCACCACGCAGGGCATCGCGGCGACCCCGGTCGACGCCGTCCTCGAGCGGTCCGGGGTGTCCGCCGCGACGCTCTACCGCGGGTGGTCCAGCAAGGAGGCCCTGGGCGCCGCAGCGCTCGGACGCCGACACGACGCCTGGCTCGCCACCTGGGACGAGGCCGTCGCGGCACAGGTGGACGACCGCGGCC
>JASCOJ010000294.1 GCA_029959645.1 Microbacteriaceae bacterium PS02332
GTCGAGGCGCTCGGACGGGCCGCGCTCGTCCGGCAGGGCATCGCCGCGCTCCGCCCCGGCGGTCGGCACGTGCAGGTCGGGCTCCTCGCGGGCCCCGACGCCACCCCGCAGGTCGACATCGGCCGGGTGATCGGCCTGGAACTCGAACTGCTCGGCAGCCACGGCATGGCCGCGCACGAGTACCCCGCGATGCTCGCCGAGATCGCGGAGGGACGGCTCGACCCGGCGCCCCTCGTCGGGCGGACCATCGGCCTCGAGGACGCACCCGCGGCGCTCGCCGCGATGGAC
>JASCOJ010000295.1 GCA_029959645.1 Microbacteriaceae bacterium PS02332
CCCCCGAGCAACACCCGTGCGCCTGCGCGCGGCCGAGCGGATCCGGAACTGACATGAGCACGAACCTCGCACTCGTCGACCCCGTCGTCGCCCCGTCGCGGGCCCCGCGCCCGGCCCGCGCCAGACCCGACGCCGACCGTCCGGAGCTGGTGGAGGTCGCACCGACCCGCGCCCAGCGCCGGGCCCGGCCGCGCATCGCCTACGCGATCGTCGCGGTCGCGGCACTCGGTGTCCTGCTGCTCGCGCAGCTGGGCATCAGCATGGGCCTGGGCCAGGGCGCCTACACGC
>JASCOJ010000296.1 GCA_029959645.1 Microbacteriaceae bacterium PS02332
GGTCCCCGGTCGTCGGGACCTCAGCGTCTTCGCCTACGGCCGCGCCTACGCCGAGGCACTCCGTGCGTTCCATGCCGTCTCCGGACCGCCGACGCGGATGCCACGGTGGGCGCTCGGGAACTGGTGGAGCCGGTACCCCCCGTACTCGGACGCGTCGTACCTCGCCCTGCTCGAGCGGTTCGACGAGGCGCGGCTGCCGTTCGCCGTCGCCGTCATCGACATGGACTGGCACCGGGTCGACGCGGTGCCGTCCCGCTTCGGCAACGGCTGGACCGGGTACTCGTGGGA
>JASCOJ010000297.1 GCA_029959645.1 Microbacteriaceae bacterium PS02332
GGTGTGGATCTCGTCGATGAAGACGATGATGTCGCCGCGGGTGCGGATCTCCTTCGTGACCTTCTTCAGGCGCTCCTCGAAGTCACCGCGGTAGCGGGCCCCGGCGATGAGCGACCCGAGGTCGAGCGAGTAGAGCTGCTTGTCCTTGAGCGTCTCGGGCACGGCGCCCTGGACGCGCGCCTGGGCGAGGCCCGCGACGACGGCGGTCTTGCCGACGCCGGGCTCACCGATCAGGACGGGGTTGTTCTTGGAGCGGCGGGAGAGGATCTGCATGACCCGCTCCATCTC
>JASCOJ010000298.1 GCA_029959645.1 Microbacteriaceae bacterium PS02332
CCGCGAGCCCGGTGACGACGGGGTCGAGCTCGTCACCCGGCAGCACCGCGGTCGTGTCACCGCCGCTCGCGACGCCGACCCGCGACACGTTGCCGCCCTTCCCACCGGGCTCGGCCGTCGACCCGGTGGCACGCTGCACGGCGCCGCGCTGGAGTTCCCCGGACAGTTCGAGCGTCCGGTCGAGGGACGGGTTCGGCGTGACGGTGACGATGCGCCCGCTCATGCGACCATCACCTCGACGTCGGCATCGGCGAGCGCGCCGGCGAGGTCCGCTGGCGGCGCCTGGT
>JASCOJ010000299.1 GCA_029959645.1 Microbacteriaceae bacterium PS02332
GTACCAGATCGCGTGCGGCTCCTCGTGCCAGTCCTGCTTGCCGCGCGGCTGGGTGACGTCGTGCGGGTCGTCCTCGGCGCGGTCGACGCGCGTGTGGACGGCGTCGGGCTCGCCGGTCAGCGCGTGCGTGACGTCGAAGGAGAACGGCGTGTGGCCGCCCTCGTGCGCGCCGACGAAGCGGCCGTCGACCCAGACCCGGGCCCGGTGGTCGACGGCGCCGAAGTGCAGGAGCACGCGCGGGCTGGTGTCGCCGTGTCCGGCGGCCTCGAGGTCGGCACGGGTGAGGG
>JASCOJ010000029.1 GCA_029959645.1 Microbacteriaceae bacterium PS02332
AACCCCCCCCCCCCCCCCCCCCGGCCGGCGGGGGCCCCCCCCCACAAGGGGGGGGGGGCCCCCCCGTCCGTTCCGCGGTCGCGTCAGCGGTCCGCGTCCTCGCCCTTCGCGATCGCCCGCTGCTCGCGCCGGCTCGGTGCCTTCAGCTGCTTGCCCGGCTTCGGCTCGAGGACGACCGTGAAGTGCACGGGCGGCGGCCCGAACGCGCTGCGGGAGGCCTGGACGACCTTGCGGCCGAGCGCGTGGTTGCCGAGGCCGCCGACGACCGCGCCGATGCCGAACGGGATCGCACGGCCGAGCACGGACGTGCCCTGCCGGGTGACGAAGCGCTTGACGAACGTGGAGCGGAGCTTGCCGCCGATGCCGCTGACGACCGACTTCGGCAGCGACGAGGTGACGAGCTCGCCCCAGAAGGCGGTGCGGGCCTGACCGCCGCCGGCCTGCGCGGCGAGCTGCTTGACGAGCTGGGTGCCGGGCGCGCCGAGCATCATCGCCATGACGAGGGCGCGGGCGCGGTCCGGGTCCTCGACGGCGATGCCGTGCACCTCGGTGACGGACTGGGCGAACAGGGCGCTGGCCTCGAGGAACCCGACGGTCTCGGCACCGCTCAGGCCGAGGCTGGTGACGAGGCCGACGCCCGGGATGACCGCACTCGCGCCGACCGCGGCGCCGCCGGAGGTCACCGCGGTGAGGTACTGCCGCTCCAGGATCTCGATGATCTGCGCCGGCTGGGCGTCCGGGTGCCGGCGACGGAGGGCGTTGACGTGCGCGACCACGACGGGACGCTGCACGGAGATCGCCCGGTCGATCCAGCTCATCCAGCCGGACGGGGTCTCCGGTGCGACCTGGTCGTCGGTGTGCTGCTGGTGCTGCTGGACGGGTGCGGACGGCATCGGGACGAGCGCGTCGCGGTCCTTGGGGTCTCGGGACATGCGCCCGACGGTACCCGGGGGCGCTGGGCGCTGCGCGGGCTCGACGGCGCCGGTCAGCTCCTCGCGAGCTCGGCGCGGAGCGGGAGGTCCTGGTCCTCGAGGATGAACTGCGCGCCGACGCCGGTGCGCGCGTTCACGACGACCGGGGCGAGGAGGTTGACCGTGGTGCCGCCCTCGTCCGGGTTCGCGACCACGAGCAGCATGGCCTCCTCGGCGGACACGAGCGCGATCACGTCGACCTGCTCGTCCGACAGCTCCGGCGCGTACTCCGGCAGGTGCACGGCGGCGTCGAGCAGGTACAGGCGGGGAGCGACGACCCCGGCGTCGGTCGTGCCGTCGCCGACGAGGGCGAAGAGGCCGGTGGCGCCCTCGACCTCCTCGAGCACGAACGAGCGCAGCGGCTCGAGGCCGAACGGGGCGACGGGGAAGGTCAGGTCGATGCTCATCGCAGGTAGTCCATCAGGGTCGGCTGCAGCACCTTCGCAGTGACGGCGAGTGCTGCCTGGTAGTTGGTGTTCGACACCTGGAGGTCGAGGACGGCCTGCGCGAGGTCCTTGTCCTCGACGCCGGAGCGCCGTCCCTCGAGGGTGACCGACAGCGACTTCAGCGAGTCCTGAGCGGCGAGGGCGGTCGCGTGCCGGACGCCCACGTCGGCCTGTGCGGCGCGGACGGTGGACTGGGCTGCGTCGATGGCGTCGAGCTTCGGGTTCACGTTCGTCCCTGCCTTGAGGTCCGCGACGATGCCGTCGAGGAGAGCGAACACGGACGTGTCGCCGGTGCCGAAGACGGTGCTGCCGTCGGTGTCGGCGCGGACGTCGACGCCCGTGCCCACGGTGCGCACGACACCCGGCCCGGACGCACCGGACCACGTGGTGTCGGCGGCGTACGCGGCGGGTGCCGGGGAGGACCCCGCGAACACCGAGCGCGTGCCGTACTTCGTGTTGGCCGAGGCGAGCAGGTCGGCCTTGAGGCCCTGCAGCTGGGTGACGAAGGCCTGCCGGTCGGTCGGGCCCATCGTGCCGTCGTTCGCGGCCTGCACCGTGAGGTCCCGCACCTTGCCGAGCACGTCGTACACGTCGGACAGGGCGCCGTCGGTCGTCGCGAGCCAGCCGGCCGCGTCGTCGGCGTTCCGTGCCTGCTGCGCGGCCTGCGCCTGGTCCTTCCGCACCTGCATCGCGGTCGCGGTGCCGGTCGGGTCGTCCGACGGCTTCCGGATCGCCTTGAGCGTCGTCGCCTGGTCCGTGAGGTCCGCGACCTTCGCGGCTCCGGCCTGCAGCCGCGACTGCGCGGCCGCCATCGTCATCTGGGTGGTCACCCGGGAGATCACGGTCAGCTCCTCCCGACGAGGCCGAGGCGGTTGATGATGGTGTCGAGCATCTCGTCGACGGCGGTCAGCACACGGGCGGCGCCCTGGTAGGCGTGCTGGTAGGCGAGCAGGTTGACGTTCTCCTCGTCGAGGCTGACGCCGGCGCCGGACTGCTGCTGGGTCTGCGCGTTCGTGAGGGCGAGGCCGGTCAGCGTCGCCTCCGACGTGGCCGTCCTGGAGGCACTGCCCACGCCCGTCACGAACGTCGCCCAGGTCGCGTCCGGGGCTCCGGCGCCGGTGCCGACGGCCGCGCTGGCCGTCAGCGCCGCGGCGTCGTAGCGTCCGGATGCGTCCCGCGTGGCGAGACCCGAGGCGTCGGTCGGGACCACGGTCAGGCCCTGCGCTGCCGGCACACCCGCGGTCAGGGCGAAGAACGGTGCACCGGTCGCGCCGGACGGGGTGGTGCCGGCGCCGTGCGCGGCGTTCACCTTCGCGGCCAGGTCCGTGGCGACCCGGTCGTAGGCGGCGCTCGCCTCGGCGAGGGCACCCCCGGACCGGGAGGCGTTCGCCGGACCGAGCAGGGACAGGCCGCCGGCGATCGAACCACCGTCGAGGGTGACCGGGCCGCCGGCGCCGCCGACCCAGGACAGCCCGGGGGCGTCGGTCGCGGTGCCGGTGAGGGTCGTGGCACCGCTGAGTGCCAGCGACCGGGCGGACGTGCCCTGGACGAGCGCGTTGCCGCCGATGACGACGTCGACCGTGCCGTCGCCGTTGTCGCGGACGCCCGCACCGGTCAGGCTCGCGATCTGGGTCGTCAGCTGGTCGCGCTGGTCGAGGAGGTCGTTCGCGCTGCCGCCGCCGGCGATGGTCGAGCGGATCGACGCGTTCAGGGTCGCGACGCGGGACGCCGCGTCGTTCACCTGGGCCACCTGCGACCCGACCGTGCCGCGGGTCGCGGTCCACTGCGCGTCGACGGCCGACGAGCCGCTGGCGAGCGTGCTCGCGACGGTCTTCGCCGCCCCGATCAGGGCACTGGCCGCGCCGGGGTCGTCGATGTGCGTCGCCAGGTCGCCGAAGGCGGACCACAGGCCGTCGAGCTTCGTGGCCAGGCCGTCCGCACCGGGCTCGTGCAGGCCGGTCTCGAGCTGGTCGAGGGCGGTGGCGCGGGTGTCGGCGTAGGCCGCGGCGCCGGAGGAGAAGCGGACCCGGGTGTCGAGCGTCGACGAGGCGAGCCGCGCGATCGCGTCGACGGAGACGCCCTGCCCCGCGAGCGTCGCGGCGCCGCGCACGATCCCGGTCTGGGCGGGTGCGCCGACCGAGGACTGCACGATCCGCTGCCGCGTGTACCCGGCGGTGCCGGCGTTCGCGATGTTCTGGCCGGTCACGTCGAGCCCGCTGCGGGCGGCGGCGAGTCCGGAGTAGGCGGTCTGCAGGGAGCCGAAGGTGCTCACCACGGCTACAGGCTCCCGTCGAACAGGCGCGCGCCGTCCGCCGAGGCACCGGAGGCGCCGGACGCGTCGTACGTGTCGGCGTCGGCGACGGGACCGGCGAGGGTCTCCTGCGTCGCCTGCGCTGCGACGCGGAGGAAGCGGTCGTTCTCGTCGCGGAGGCTCCCGACGCGGGTGGTCAGCTCGAGCATCGCCGCGAGGTGGGCCGCGAGGATCTCGCCCCACGGGCCGGCCGGGGCAGCGGCGACGACGTCGCGCAGGGGCGCATCGGACGGCACGCCCCACTCCTCGGCGACGGCGGCGCTCTGCGCGCTGCGCTCGAGGCCGGTGCTGCGGAGCCGTTCGAGGACCTGCTCGACCTCACGGCTGGCGTGCGACACCCATCGGGAGCGCCCGGCTGCGAGCAGCAGCTGTTCCTCTTCGAGCTTGAACGTGAGCAGTTCGAGCAGCTCGCGTTCGCGCCACAGGACTGCGGACAGGTCGTTCACGCGCATCAGCTCCCTCCAGGTGGTTCGGCCGTGGTCGGCGGTCAGCAGGGGTTATCGGCGCAGGGCAGCCGGACGTAAGGGAGCGGGGTGGATGTCCTCCGACCGGGGGACAAACCCTCGTGGCGTCCGCCGAAGTGGGGACAGCCTGAACCCCGTCTCACCCCCGCACTGGGTACGGACAGGCACTCGTTCAGTGGTTTGCCAGCCGATAGGTTCGATATGCACGCGGGGGACACCACCCCGCCCGCGCCCCAGGCGCGAGAGCACCGCTCGGACGGATCCGGGCGGGACTTCGACGTATCCGCCGGCGTACCGACGCCGGTGTTCGTCATGCCCACGGACGGGTCCGACCAGGAAGACCAGGGGAACGCGCATGGACCGCACCGCACGCAACGCGATGATCGTCGAGCACCTGCCGCTCGTGGGCTACATCGTCGCCGAGACGTGCGCGCGTGCCACCCACCTGAGCCGCGACGACCTCGCGCAGGTCGGCTCCGTCGCCCTCGTGCAGGCCGCCGACGCATTCGACCCCACCCTGGGCGTGCCCTTCGGCGCCTACGCCCGCACCCGCATCACCGGGTCCATCGCCGACGACCTGCGGTCCGGCGACTGGGCGAGCCGCGGCACCCGCAAGCGCATCCGGGAGACCCTCGCCACGCAGGAGGCACTCTCCGCGGGCCTCGGCCGGACCGTCTCCCCGCAGGAGATCGCCGACGCCATGGGCGTCGACCGGCAGACCGCCGTCGACGCACTGACCGACGCGGCCCGCACCGTCACCGCGCTCGACGAGACCGTGCACGACACCGTCGCCGCCGAGCTCCCGCTCCCCGGTGAGGACCTGCTCGAGTGCGAGAAGCGGCGGTACCTCCGCGCGGCCGTGCACGCGCTGCCCGACCGCATGCGCCTCATCGTCGAGGCCGTGTACTTCGGCGACCGCACCGTCACCGACGTCGCCGCCGAGCTCGGCATCACCCACTCCGCGGTCTCGCAGCAGCGGTCCGAGGCCATGCGCCTGCTCCGCGACGGGCTCGCCGCGCACTACGGCGACGGCGGTTCCACGCCCGAGCCCGCCTCGCGCACCACAGCCGCCCGCCGCAGCGCGTACCTCGCCCGTGTCGCCACGAACGCCGCCGCCGGGGTCGCCCGCGCCGTGCACGACGTGGCGAGCGTGCCCGCCGTCGCGGCGGGATAGATCGTCCCGTCGGATCCGCGCAGGACTTTCCGCGGATCCGACTAACGCCTCCGGCCGACCGGCCGAGAGGGAGACATGTCAGCCCACGGACGGACTGACGTAGGACCCAGTTTCACGGAGGAACACATCATGGGTATGTCCATCAACACCAACCTCTCGGCACTCAACACGTACCGGAACCTCAACGCGACGCAGAACGACCTGTCGAAGTCCCTCGAGAAGCTCTCGAGCGGCCTCCGCATCAACCGTGCTGCCGACGACGCTGCCGGTCTGTCGATCTCCGAGGGGCTCAAGTCGCAGGTCGGTGGCCTCACGGTCGCGGCCCGCAACGCGCAGGACGGCATCTCCGTCGTGCAGACCGCTGAAGGTGGGCTCACCGAGACCCACGCCATCCTCCAGCGCATGCGCGACCTCGCCGTCCAGGCCGGCAACGACTCGAACAACGCCGACTCGCGCACCGCCATCACCACCGAGGTCGGGCAGCTCCAGAAGGAGCTCGGCCGCATCGCGACGTCCACCAACTTCAACGGCACCTCGCTGCTCAACAGCGACGCGACGCTGAAGTTCCAGGTCGGCGCGAACGCCGGGGCCGACAGCCAGATCGCCGTCGACCTCTCGGGTGCCAACGTCTCGAAGATCGCCGCGGCGCTCACCACCGCCAGCAACACCGGCGGTGCGGCGTTCACGGTGTCCGACGTCTCGAAGCTCTCCGGAGAGAAGCTGACGTTCGCGTCGTCGAAGCCCGGTGACGGTGGCGCCTCGGTCGACACCTCGGTGACGACCGCTGCGCTCCAGGCCAAGGACGCATCGGGTGCGAACGTCGACTTCACGTCGATCGACGACTTCGTGACGAAGCTCAACGGCGACACGAACTTCTCGGCGAGCTACACCGCGTCGACGGTCCGTGACGCCAACGGCGCGGCCACCGGCTTCGTCGTCAACGCCAACAACGGCGGCACGGTCGACTTCTCGAAGAGCCCGCTCGCCTCGGACAACGCTGCGACGACCCCGACCTCGGTGCTCGCGGGCGCCTCCGCGTCGGGTGGTGCCAGCATCGGCATCAAGTTCGACACGGCGGACCACGCGCAGCAGGCGATCAAGACGATCGACGCGCAGATCCAGGCCGTGTCGTCGGCTCGCTCCAACCTCGGTGCGATCCAGAACCGCTTCGACCACGCGATCAACGTGACGAACGTGGCCAAGGAGAACCTCACCGCGGCGAAGTCCCGCATCACCGACGTCGACATGGCGGAGGAGATGGTCAAGTACACGCGCGACAACATCCTCAGCCAGGCCGGCACGTCGATGCTCGCGCAGGCGAACCAGAGCACGCAGGGCGTCCTGTCGCTGCTCCGCTAGTCGCACCACCGGTCGTCACCACCGGGGAGCCGTTCGGGTGCTCCTCGGTGGTGGCGTCCACCCCCTGACCGGGAACGGTCAGCCACCCGCCGCGCCAGCGGCCCGCAGCCCGAGTCCCGCAAGGGGAGTCAGCGATGTCCACGACCTCCGCGACGAGCGGCTCGCTCGCGATCGACGGCCTCGTGTCCGGCCTCGACACGACGAGTCTCATCAACTCGCTCATGACGATCGAGCAGGTCCCGCAGACCCTGCTCAAGACCAAGGTCACCACGACCAACTCGTTCATCTCGTCGCTGCAGACGATCAACGGGCTCGTGCAGTCCCTCGCGACGAAGGCCACGGCCGCCGCGGTGCCGACGTCGCTCGACGTGTTCTCCGCGACGTCCAGTTCCGCCGCCGCGACCGTCTCGACGAGTGCGACCGCGAAGGCCGGCTCGGTGTCCTTCACCGTCGGGCAGACCGCACAGGCGCAGGTCGGCGTGACCGCTGCGATGTCCACGTGGGGCGACGCGGCCCGACCGCTGACCTTCGTGAAGCCGGACGGCACCACGACCACCGTCACCCCGGCCTCCGGCTCGCTCGACGACACCGTGACGGCGATCAACGGCTCCACCGCCGGCGTCACCGCGACGAAGGTCGCCGCCGGGACGGACGCCTCCGGGACCAAGCTCTGGCGCCTCCAGCTGACGAGCACCACCACCGGTGCCGCCGGCGGGTTCAGCGTGTACCGCGGATCCGCCGCCGACGTCAGCGCCGGCACCGCGACGAACGTGCTCACCGAGCCGGGCGCCGCGACCGTGACGGCAGCCGCCGACGCGTCCGTCACGCTCTGGGCCGGCACCGCAGCGGCGCAGACGATCACGAGTGCCACGAACACCTTCACCGACCTGCTGCCGGGGCTGAACGTCACCGTGACGAAGGCCTCGACTGACCCGGTCACCGTCTCGGTCGCCCGGGACACCGGCAAGGCGCAGGCGACGGCCTCCGGGCTCGTCGACGCGCTGAACGCGATCACGTCCTACTACGCGTCGAACACGGGCGTCTCGAGCACGACCAGCCCGACGACCGGCGCGACGAGCACCACCGCCGGCGTCCTGCTCGGCGACGGCACGACCCGCGCGGCCGTGCAGCGCCTGACGAGCGCGATGTCGACGCCGGTGAACGGGAAGTCGCCGTCGTCGATCGGCATCGTGATCTCGAAGGACGGCGACTTCGACTTCGACTCCGCCGCGTTCCAGAAGGCGATGGCCACCGACCCCGCCGGCACGCAGGCCGTGCTCTCCGGGGTCGCGAAGGCCGTCGGCGACGCCGCCACCTCGGCCAGTGACAAGTACACCGGCACCATCACCACCGCGATCACGGGCAACCAGTCCGTGGTCAAGGACCTCAACGACCAGATCGACGCCTGGACCGACCGCCTGACCCAGCGCCGTGCGACGCTGCAGGCGCAGTACACGGCGCTCGAGACCAGCCTCAGCACGCTCAAGTCGCAGTCGAGTTGGCTCTCCGGCCAGCTCTCGTCGATGTCCTCGAGCTGACGCGCAGGAGACCACCATGACCTTCGACCTCGCCTCCGCGGCCTTCCGCCAGGCCGCGCAGCCCCGCTCCGTCGCCGATCAGCGCCGCGCCCAGTACACGAACGAGGCCGTCCTCTCCGCGACGCCCGCGCAGCTCGTGACGATGCTCTACGACCGCCTGATGCTCGACCTGCACCGTGCGGAGTCCGCCCAGGTCGGCGCCGACTGGGACGCCGCGCGCGACCAGCTCCTGCACGCGCAGGCCATCGTCGGCGAACTGTCCTCGACGCTGCGCATCGACGTGTGGGACGGCGGCGAGGGGCTCCTCGCCGTGTACAACTACGCGTCGACCTCGCTCATCACCGCGAACGTGCACCGCGACGTGCAGGCCACGCGCGACTGCATCCGCATCCTCGAGCCGCTCCGGCAGGCCTGGCACGACGCCGCTGCCGCGCTGCCGACGACTCCCGCAGCGCCGCAGCGCGCCGCCGGCGGAGCGCTCGGTGTCGCCTGACCCCGTGACCGACGACACCCCGGCCGCAGCGACCCCGGACGAGCAGACCCGCCACCGCTGGGAGGCGGTGCTCACCGACCTCGAAGCCGCCACCGTCGCGGACGCCCCGGCCACGTGGGCCGCGCCGACCGACCTCGGCCCGGTGCCACGCGACCTGGTGGGTCGGGCCTCCCGGCTGCTCGCCGCCCAGCGCGACCGGATCGCCGCCGTCGACGGGGCGCGCCGGAGCGCCCTGGAACACCTCGGCGCGCTCCGCGCCGTCGACGCGACCCGCGCACCGGCCCCCTCCGTCTACCTCGACGCGAGCGCGTAACCGCCCGTCGGGCCCCCGTTCGGGGCGAGCGCTAACACGGCCCGGAACCGGCGTCGATAGCGGCCCCTGAGCACGGATCGCTCGACCAACCGGCCACGGATCGGCCACCACCGCCCAGGCGACGTCCCCACGTGAGGACGCCGTCCGTCCGAGGGGACCCATCCGTGTTCGACTCCGTGACGTCCGCCGCGCTGCAGAGCGCGCTCGACGGCCTGTCGATGCGCCAGCGCGTCATCGCGAACAACATCGCGAACATCAACACCACGAACTACCACGCCGAGAAGGTGCAGTTCGAGGACGCCCTCGCGAAGTCGATCGTCGACGGCTCCGGCAGCACGACGCCGACCATCGCGCGCAGCCTCGAGCCGACGAACACGAACGGCAACAACGTGAACCTCGACGAGGAGACGCTGTCCAACGTCGACACCGTGCTCCGGTACCAGTTCGCCACGCAGGCGATGAACTCCGAGCTCACCAGCGTGCGTGCGGCGATGCGGACGAACTCGTGACGACCTTCGACGCGATCGGCATCGCGAGCACCGGCATGACCGTGCACCGGAAGTGGCTCGACGCGATCTCCGACAACATCGCCAACGTCAACACCGTCCGCTCCATGGACGACTCTGCCTTCCAGGCCCGCTACGTCGAGGTCCAGGAGGGCAACGGCGTGTCCGGCGCCTACGTCAAGGGCGCTGCGTTCGGCAGCGCCGCCGGGCGTGTGACCTACGACCCGGACAACCCGCTCGCGAACGCCGAAGGGTACGTCCGCATGCCGGACATCGACCTCGGCACGCAGATGGCGGACCTCATCATGGCCCAGCGCGGCTACCAGGCGAACGCCGCCGTGGTGGACCGTGCCAAGACCGCCTACGAGGCGGCACTGCAGATCGGGAAGAACTGATGCCCATCGACGCCGTCAACGGTGTGACCACCAACGCGATGACGAACGCGCTCACCTCCGTGTCGGGGACGAGCAGCGACATCGGCACCTCCGCGACCTCCGGTACCGGCGGCAGCGGCTTCGCCGCGTCCCTCGGCAACGCGGTCGACGGGCTGCAGCAGCTGCAGAGCGACTCGAAGACGCTCGCGCTCAAGGCGGTCACCGGCAACCTCGACGACATCCACGACGCCACGATCGCGTCGACCCGCGCGCAGGTCACCCTCGAACTCGTCGCCGCCGTCCGCAACAAGGGCGTCGACGCGTTCAACGAGATCATGCGGATGCAGGCCTGATGCCCGCCGCACTCCAGGGCGTGCTCGGCCGGCTCGGCGCGTACCTCAAGGGCTTCTCCGCAGCGCAGCGGACCATCGCGATCATCGGGGTCGCGGCGCTCGTGCTCGGCGGCGTCGCCCTCGCGTCGTGGCTCGGCAAGCCGTCGTACGCCCCGCTGTTCACCGGGCTCGCCGCCACCGACGCGAGCTCGATCACCGACCAGCTCACCACCGACGGGGTCCCGTACCAGCTCACCGACGGCGGCGCGACGATCCTCGTGCCCCAGGCGAAGGTGTACGGCGAACGGCTCAAGGCCGCGTCCAACGGCCTGCCGTCGTCGAACGAGGGCGGGTACTCGCTGCTCGACAAGATGGGCGTGACGAGCTCGGAGTTCCAGCAGGACGTCACCTACAAGCGCGCCATCGAGGGTGAGCTCGCGAAGACGATCTCCGCGATGGACGGCGTGCAGACCGCCAGCGTCCAGCTCGCGATCCCCGCCAAGTCCGTGTTCGTCTCCGAGGAGAAGGACCCGACCGCGTCGGTGTTCGTCGCCACGAAGAACGGCGCCCAGCTCGGCTCCGACCAGGTCCAGGCGATCGTGCACCTGACCAGCGCAGCGGTCGAGGGCATGCAGCCCACCGACGTCTCCGTCGTCGACCAGAAGGGGCAGACCCTGTCCGCCGTCGGCACCGGGACCACCGGCTCCGGGAACGACCAGGCCGCCGACTACGACGCCACGACGAGCAAGAAGATCCAGGACCTGCTCGACACGACCCTCGGGGCCGGCAACGCCAGCGTCGTCGTCTCGGCGACGATGAGCGACAACTCCGGCACCCGCACGACCGAGTCCTACACGACGCCGACGACCGGCCCGGTGGCGCTCAACGAGTCGTCGACGAAGGAGCAGTACGGCGCCGGCTCCGGTGCCGCCGGCGGCAAGGGCGCGACCGGCGTCCTCGGGCCGGACAACATCGCCGTGCCGAACGGCACCACGGGCACCGGCACCGGTGCCGCGGGCGACGACGGATACCAGAACGAGTCCGCGACGAAGAACAACGCGGTCGACAAGACGACCGAAACGACCCAGATCCCGGCCGGCGCGATGGACCGCCAGACGATCTCGGTCGCGCTGAACAGCAAGGCCGACTCCGTCAAGAACGTCAACCTGCAGAGCATCAACGACCTCGTCGCGAACGCCGCCGGCGTCGACCAGGCCCGCGGCGACCAGGTCAAGGTCGCGACGATGGACTTCGACACGAGCGCCGCCGACGACGCGCAGAAGGCACTGCGCGCGCAGCAGGAGTCCGACCAGCAGCAGGCCATGTGGTCGACGATCCGCACCGCCGGCATCGTCCTCGGCGCCCTGCTCGCCCTCATCGCGGTCATCGTGTTCCTGGTGCGCCGGGGTCGCCGCCAGGAGCGCGAGCAGGTCGACATCGGTGAGCTCGACGCCTTCGGTGACGCGTTCGAGCTCCCGCTCGCCGTCGACGCCGCCGACGGCCGGTCGCTCCTCGACGCGGGCGACGCCCCGACCGTCGCGCTCCAGTCGCTGCCGCTCGAGGACCCGCCCACCGAGGTCCTCGCGACCGACGCGATCGCCGCCGAACGGCGTCGACAGGAGATCGGCGAGCTCGCCGACCGTGACCCGAAGCGCACCGCCGACCTGCTCCGCGGGTTGCTCGACGACCGGAGCCCCGTGTGAGCGCCGTCGTCGCCACACCCGGAGCCGGCCGCCCCCTCACCGGTCCGCAGAAGGTCGCCCTGATCCTCATGCAGATGGACACCGCGAGCGCCGCCGAGGTGATGAAGCAGTTCTCCGAGCTGGAGGCCGAGGAGGTCTCCGCGGAGATCGTCCGGATGCGCCGCGTGGACGAGGACGTCGTCGACCAGACGCTCACCGAGTTCCACCGGTTGACCCGCTCCGGCCGGACCCCGAGCCGCGGCGGCAAGGACGCCGCCCTCGGGCTGCTCGAGGCCTCGTTCGGCGCCGAGCGCGCCGCCGGCGTCATGGACCGGCTCGCCTCGAACCTCGCCGGACAGTCCTTCGACTTCCTCGACGACGCCGAACCCGGGCAGGTCATCGCGCTCCTCGACGGGGAGCTCCCGCAGACCATCGCCCTCGTGCTCGCGCACCTCAAGCCCGGGCAGGCGAGCGCCGTGCTCGCCGGCGTCGACGAGTCCGTCCGCACCGACGTCGCGCAGGCGTTCGCCACGATGGGCACCGCCACGCCCGAAGCGGTCGCGATCGTCGCCGGCGTGCTCCGGTCGCGCGCCGGTGCCGTCGTGTCGCCGCGGGAGAGCGTCGAGGTCGTCGGCGGCATCGCACCGCTCGTCGAGATCATCAACCGCTCGGACGTCGCGACCGAGAAGGCCGTGCTCGACGGCCTGGAGGCCCGGGACCCGGAACTCGCCGAGGACATCCGTTCGCGGATGCTCACCTTCGAGGACATCGCGAAGCTCGAGTCCCGCGACATCCAGCAGGTGCTCCGCGGCATCGACTCGAAGGTGCTCGCGACCGCCATGAAGGGCGCGCCCGCGCCGGTCGTCGAGACCATCCGTGCGAACGTCTCCGAGCGCAACCGCGAACTCCTCGACGACGAGCTGCAGTCGATGGGGCCGGTCCGCGTCTCGCAGGTCGAGGAGGCCCGTGCCGAGGTCGTCCGGTCCGTGCGTGAACTCGAGGCGCAGGGCGTCATCACGGTGCACCGCGCCGAGGAGGACGAACTCGTTGACTGACACCTTCGCCCCGCTCGCGTTCCCGGTCATCACCGACGCGACCCTCGCCCGCCGTGCCGCGAGCGCCGACGTTCGCGGCCACGCCGCCGGGTACGCCGCCGGGCTCCGCATCGCCCAGACCGAGACGGACGCCCTCCGCGCCCGGCTCGACGCGGAGCACGCCGCCCGGACGGCCGAGCTCGACGCGGCGGTCGCGCGACGACTCGCCGCACTGGACACCGCGGTCGCCGCGCTGCAGGCCCGCGTCGCCCCGGTGCTGGCCGACGCGGAGGCGTCCGTGACGGGCGCGGCCATCGACCTGGCCGAAGCCGTCGTCGGGTACGCGATCCGGGCCTCCCGTCCGGAGGGCGAGGGTGACGGCCCGACCGGTCGTCGCGCCGCGGCAGCCGAGGAGACGGTCCGCCGCGCCCTCGCCGGCGTCGACCACACGGTCGCGGTCGCGGTGCGGCTCGCCCCCGCGGACGCCGCGGCGGTCGCCGGACTCGACCTGCCGGTGCCGGTGCGCGCCGACGCGGCCCTCGCCGCCGGCGACGCCGTCGTCGACCTGCCGGACGGCGTGCTCGACGCCCGCATCGACGCAGCCCTCGACCGGGCCCGTGCCGCCCTCGGGGCGACCCGGTGACCGCGACGCTGCTCCGGCCGCGCGGACTCGACGACGCGCTGCTCGCGGCGCGCCCCCAGCGCGTCGGCACCGTGACGAGCGCCGTCGGCCTCGGACTGACCGTCGCGGGGCTCGACGCCTCGGTGGGCGAGGTCCTCACCGTCGGCGCCGACGGTGCGCCGCAGACCGCGGTCGAGGTCGTCGCCACCGACGCCACCGGGGTCCGCTGCATGCCGCTCGGGCGCCTTCCCGGCATCACCGCCGGCACGCCGGCACGGTCGACCGGGAGGCCCGTGCTCGTCCCGACCGGCACCGGACTGTTCGGGCGCGTGCTCGACGGCCTCGGCCGACCGGTCGACGGCCGCGGCCCGCTCGACACCGACGCCTGGGTGCCGCTCGACCACGACACCCCGAGTGCGATGGCGCGCACGCGGATCGACACGCCGCTCCAGCTCGGCGTGCGGGTGCTCGACACCCTCACCACCGTCGGCCGCGGCCAGCGCATGGGCCTGTTCGCCGGGTCCGGCGTCGGCAAGTCCTCGCTGCTGTCGATGATCGCCCGGGGGAGCGACGCCGCGGTCAACGTCATCGCCCTGGTCGGCGAGCGCGGCCGCGAGGTGCGCGAGTTCCTCGAGGACGACCTCGGAGCCGAGGGGCTCGCACGGTCGATCGTCGTCGTGTCGACGTCGGACGAGCCCGCGCTCATGCGCCTGCGTGCCGCGTTCGTCGCGACCCGGATCGCCGAGGCGTTCCGCGACGCCGGTCAGGACGTCGTGCTGATGATGGACTCGCTCACCCGCGTCGCGATGGCGCAGCGGGAGATCGGGCTCTCGGTCGGCGAACCGCCGGCGACCCGGGGCTACCCGCCGTCGACGTTCTCGGTGCTCGCCGGGCTGCTCGAACGGGCCGGCACCGACCGGGTCGGCAGCGTCACGGGGCTCTACACGGTCCTCGTCGACGGCGACGACCACAACGAGCCGATCGCCGACGCCGCCCGCAGCATCCTCGACGGCCACGTCGTGCTCGACCGGAAGCTCGCGATCACCGGGCACTTCCCGTCCGTGGACGCCCTGGGCTCGGTCTCACGCGTCGCCTCGAAGGTCACCACGCCCGAGCAGCGCGGCGCCGCGACCGCGCTCCGCACCGTGATGGCGGCACGACGTGCTGCGCAGGACCTCCTCGACGTCGGCGCGTACCAGCGGGGCACGAACCCGCTCGTGGACGCGGCCGTCGACCACCAGGGCGCGATCGACGCGTTCCTGCAGCAGGGCATGGGGGAGCGCACGACCGCGGACGATTCCTGGAACCAGCTCGCGTCGCTCGTCCGGATGCTCGGCGTCGGCCAGGGCGGAGGCCTCTGATGCAGCGACGCTTCGCCCTCGCCGGGCTCCTCCGCCTCCGGCACACCGAGCAGGACCGCGCCGCCGCGGTCCTCGCCGACGCCAACACCCGGGTCCGTGAGGCCGCCGACGCCCGCATGGCCGCGCGTCGCACGCTCCAGGACACCCCGACGACGGTCGAGGACGCGGCGACCCTCAGCGCCGTCGCCGCTGCCCGGGCCGCCACCCGGGGCATGCTCGAGGAGCTCGACGCCGTGGCACGCTCCCGTCGCGCCGACGCCGACCGCGCCCAGGAGACCTACAACGCCGCACGGCGGTCCGCACTCGGGCTGGAGAAGCTCGAGGAGCAACACGGTGTGCGCGTCGCCGCCGAGGACCTCCGCACCGAACAGACGGCACTCGACGAGATCGCGGCACGACGCCGCACCGAGGGGGGAACCCGATGAGCATCGACTCCGTGCTCTCGCGGATCACGACGATCCGCAGTCAGATCGACGCGCTGCAGGGCGGGACGGCCGCCTCGGCGTCGGGGTCCGCCCTCGGCTCCGCGGCGTCCTCCTCCGCGTTCGCGGATGCCCTCGCCACGGCCGGGGTCGGGACGACCGACTCCGACGCTGCCGGCACCGGATCGACCGCAGGAGCAGCCACGAGCGCCGCGGCCCGGGCCGCGGCGACCGGCGCTCCCGCCCCCTCGGTCGCCGCCGGGAAGGGCACGCTCGCGACCGGCAGCGGTGCCACGGGCGCCGACGTCGTCGCGGACGCGAAGAAGTACCTCGGCGTCCCGTACGTCTTCGGGGGCGAGACCCGGGCCGGCATGGACTGCTCCGGCCTCGTGCAGACGGTGTTCAAGGACCTCGGCGTCACCATGCCGCGGGTCGTGCCGGACCAGGCGAAGATGGGCGTCGAGGTCGGCTCGCTCAAGGACGCCCAGCCCGGTGACCTCATCATCCCGAAGGGCGAGGGGCACGTCGTCATCTACGTCGGCGACGGCAAGGTGCTGCACGCCCCGCGTCCGGGCAAGGACGTCCGGATCGTGGACAACTGGTACAAGGACAGCGACATCGCGACCATCCGCCGGATCGTCCCGTCCGCGCAGGACGCCGCGGCGACCGCGTCCCGCACGCCGGCGGTGCCGAGCGCGGGCACCACCGACATGCAGACCGCGGCCCTGATGTCGCTGCTCCGGTCCGGGGCGGCAGCATGAGCGGCCTCGGATCCGGGCTCCGCGCTGCGGCAGCACCGGTCGACGGCTCCACCGGCGCCGCGCACCGGGTGTCGGCACAGCCGGGTGGTCCCGAGCGGTCGGCCTCGGCGTTCGGCGCGGCCATGCGTGCGGTCGACGCCGGCGCGGACCGCGCTCCCGGTGGTGCCGCTGACCGCGCAGACCGGCTCGCTGACCGGGACCGGCTCGACCGCCGTCTCGACCCGTCCCGACACAGCCCGGTCGTCCGTCCGCGTGCCCGCCACGACGTCGACGGCGCGGACCGGTCGGACGCCGCACGCCGTGCCGACACCCACCGCGAGGAGGGTCCTGGGACGTCCGACTCGGCACCGGCTCGCTCCGCCGCGGGGCGACGCTCCGACGACGACCCTTCCGTCGGCTCGATGAGTGTGTCCGGGGTCGACTCCGTGCTCGCGGTGGCCGTGCGCGCCGGGGCGTCCCCGACGCTGACGGCTTCCCGGACCGGCTCGGACGACTCCGGCTCGCCCGCGACCACCGTCGCTCCGGCGGACGCCACGGGGACGACCGGCTCGCCCGGGGTCGCCGGCACCACGTCGGCTGCCTCCGCCACGTCCGCGACCGAGGCCGGAGCGGGGACCGCCGGTGGCACCGCCGTCGGTTCCGCGTCCGCGCCGGCCGCGGCGACCTCCGCCGACGCAGCGAGCATCCCGGGCGGGACGACCGCTGGCTCGGCCGCCGACCGCACGGGTGCGGCTGCCGGTCCTGCCCTCGGCGGCGTCGCCGTCGGCAGTGCCGCTGCTGCTGCTGCTGCGACCACCAGCTCGGCCGCCGGTGCGGCCGGGGTCGCGGGCGCAGTCGCCAGCTCGGCGGCCGGCGTCGCTGCAGCCGCCGGCTCGGCGTCCGGCAGCGGGACCGCCGGTACGGCTGCTGCTGTCGCAGACGGCACCCGGTCGGTGGGCGGCCCGACGGCCGGTACCGCCGTGTCCGGCGCGACCGCCGGCAGCGCTGCGGCCGGCCAGACCGACGCGAGTTCCGGCGTCGTCACCGGCGGCTCGACGGCCGACGGCATGACGGGCGGCGGCTCGCCGGCCGACGGCCAGACGGCCGGCAGCCAGGCGAACAGCGGCTCGACTCGGGACGGCTCGACGACGGGCGTTCGCACGGACGGCGACGGCACGATCGGCGGTCCGACGTCCGGCGACACGGCCGGCTCCGCCGCGGCCACCGGCACTGCGGTGCCGGGTGCTGTGGCGACCGGCGCTGCCGGTGCCACAGGCGGGGCCCTCGCGACCGGTACTGCCGGAGCGGGTGCCGCGCCGTCGGCCGCGACCGGCGTCACGGCAGCGGGCACCCACACCGCCGCAACCGGTGCGCCCGTGGTCACCACCGCGGGCACGACGTCCCCGACGGCGACCGGCGCGGCCGCGGGCACGACACCGTCGGGAGTCGTCGGGGGCGACCCCGCGACCGCCGGGACACGCGGTCCGGGCGATGCCCCGGGCCTCCAGACCGGCCTCACGGCACCCGCCGGCCCGGTTCCGGCGGGCGTCCTGCCGACCACGTCGACGCAGCCGACCGCTGCGACGGCACCGGCACCGACGACCGCGACGACGGCGCCGCCCGTCGCGCAGCAGCTCGCCCGACCCGTCTTCGCGCTCGCGCAGGCCGGGCCCGGTGAGCACGTCGTCACGGTGCAGTTGAGCCCGGAGGCGCTCGGCCCGGTCACGGTCCGCGCCCACGTCACGGGACACGGCATGCACGTCGAGCTGTTCGCGGCGAGTGACGTCGGCCGGGACGCCGTCCGGCAGATCCTGCCCGACCTCCGGCGCGACGCCGCCGGGAGCGGCGTCAGCACGACGCTCGACCTCTCGGCGCAGAACCAGCCAGGCCGGGACACCGAGCAGCCCGCCGCACGCGACGGTCGATCCGCCTCCGGCGACGACGGACGTGCCGACGGCCGGGAGGCCCGACCCACCCCCGACACGGCCCGCACCACCGCCACCCCCTCCGTCCGCTCCGCCGGACTCGACGTCCTCGCCTGACCGGCTCCACGACAAGGAACACGACATGCCCCTCGACGGGATCACCGGCTCGGTGGATGCCTCCACCCAGGCCGCCGCACTCGCGCAGAACAGCGCCACGAAGAAGTCGCAGACGATGGACTCCGAGGTGTTCATGAAGCTCCTCGTGACGCAGCTGCAGAACCAGGACCCGTCGTCGCCGATGGACACGAACCAGATGATCGGGCAGCAGACGCAGCTGGCGATGATGGAGCAGATCACCAACCAGACCACGACCGGCAACGAGAACTTCTCGCTGCAGATGCGCATCGCCGCGGCGAACCTCGTGGGCAAGCAGGTC
The DNA here is from genome assembly GCA_029959645.1 of Microbacteriaceae bacterium PS02332. Lineage (GTDB taxonomy): Bacteria > Actinomycetota > Actinomycetes > Actinomycetales > Microbacteriaceae > Curtobacterium. The sequence continues at coordinate 18,504 of JASCOJ010000029.1, forward strand.
ACCTACACCGACGCTGCGTCGGGCTCCGCCGTGACGGGCACCGCCTCGGCGGTCTCCTACGCGAAGAGCGTGCCGACCGTGACGGTGAACGGGAAGGAGGTCGACCTCGACGTGATCTCCGGCATCAAGACCTCCTGACCTCGCCTCTTCCACCCGGCCACGGACGGCCCGGGACGACCTCCACCGCACAGCACGGACGCACCGCGGTCACTTCCGACCACATCGCCGGCACCGCAGCCGGCACACTCCGAAAGGGACGCACCATGCTCCGCTCGCTCTACTCCGGGATCTCCGGCCTCCGCTCGCACCAGGAGATGCTCGACGTCACGGGCAACAACATCGCCAACGTCAACACCGTCGGCTTCAAGGCGTCGACCACCGTCTTCCAGGACACCCTGTCGCAGATGACCCAGGGCGCCGGCGGCCCGCAGACCGGCATCGGCGGCACGAACCCGGCGCAGATTGGCCTCGGCGTCCAGGTCGCCGGTGTCTCCACGAACTTCGCGCAGGGCTCCGCCCAGGCCACCGGCAAGGCCACCGACCTGATGATCTCCGGCGACGGCTTCTTCGTCACCCGCCTCGGCAACGACACCGTCTACAGCCGCGCCGGTGCCTTCGACTTCGACGCGAACGGGCGGCTCGTGAGCTCGGACGGCAAGATCGTCCAGGGCTACCCCGCCACGAACGGCGTCGTCAACGACGGCGGCCAGATGACGGACATCACCCTGCCGCTGCAGGCCGCCGCACCGGCGACGGCGACGAGCTCGGCCTCCGTCTCGGGGAACCTCCCGTCGGACACCGCCGTGGGGGAGACGCTCAACCGCGACGCCACCGTGTACGACCAGTACGGCACGAAGCACACCCTGACCCTCGCCTACACGAAGACCACCGACGGCTGGTCGGTCGCTGCCTCGAACGGCCAGGGCACCTCGGCCACCGGGACCATCGCGTTCGGGGCCGACGGCAAGATCACCCGCGGCGCAACGCTGCAGGTCGGCGGCATCGCGGTCGACATGACGCAGCTCTCCGGCTTCGCGGCGCTCAACACCGCGTCGATCTCGTCGCAGAACGGGCACGAGGCCGGGTCGCTCCAGGGCTACACGATCTCGAAGGACGGCACGGTCGTCGGCTCGTTCTCGAACGGATCGTCCCTCGCGGTCGGCCGCATCGCCCTCGCGACGTTCGCGAACCCGGCCGGTCTCGAGAAGACCGGTGCCTCGGGCTACCGAGCGACCGCGAACTCCGGCCAGGCCACGGTCGGCGTCCCCGGGTCGGCCGGTGTCGGCTCGCTCGCGTCCGGCACGCTCGAGATGTCGAACGTCGACCTGTCGCAGGAGTTCACGAACCTCATCGTGGCGCAGCGCGGGTTCCAGGCGAACGCCCGCATCATCACCACCTCGGACGAGGTGCTGCAGGAGCTCACCAACCTGAAGCGCTGAGTCTCCCGGGAGCTCTCCCGTCTCCTGGTCAGGGCCGTCCTCGCTGAAGTGCGGGGGCGGCCCTGTCTCTGGCGGCGCGTGGTCCGCGATGAGCTCGAGTTCCTCACGGTGCGACCGCCTGTGAGGCGATCGGCGATGGGGCTCGTCGTGGGTCAGACTCTCGTGGCGCCTTCCTGCGAGGCAGCGCGATGCGGCTGTGCTTCGTCTTAGGCTCTGGACTGTGAATGCTCGCCGAGCGCCCTTGGCGCTTCATCGGACGCTGGGGTGGTCAGCGATCGTGGCCTTGGCCTACGTCTGCGTCATCTTCGTCTGGGGTGGCTTGCTCGGCGCTCTGTTCGCTGCGCCGCCCGTGGCTCTCATGATCGTGATCGCATCAGGCGTGCTCGTCATTCAACGCTTCCGGGGCGCCGTGTCCATGCGCGCGTGGCTTCTGTTGCTGCTGACCACCGCCGCGGGCGCGGTGCTGCTTGTGCCGCTGTTGATGCTCGGCGAAGGTGATCCGTACGGCGATCTGGTCGGGCTGTGGTCGATCGTGATGCTGCCACTTGCAGCGCTGCTCGTCGTGACGACGTTCGTCGTCCGAGAGGTCCTGCGTAGGAAGCACGGGATCGCCGCAGATCCGGCGAGCGAGACCGAGTGAATCGCTCCGTCCGATAGTGGATCGACTACCGGAGGCCCCTGCTGCGCTTCCACTCTGCTGAGTCGAGAAAGTGGAAGTGGGCGCCAGGACTGCCTCGCAGAGACCACGTTCGCCTGGGGTGAGCTTCGCGAGCCGAAGGACCTCGCCTGGTCCGCACCTGTCTACCTGGCGGGTACCCGATCGGCTACCGGAAGGAGCGCCAGTGCAGTGGCGCTCTCCGCGGGAGCCGACCGGGCACCGGCCGGGGTCCTGCGGGTCAGCCATGCGGCCCCGCTGCGTGTCCTCCAGAGCGTTCGAGCACACTGGTCACGCGCTTCCGACGCCCCTGTCGGAACGGCGGGATGGTCCCGTGCGGGTCACGATGGGACGGACGCCCGCGGTTCCACTCGTCGCGGTGGATCTCCGACAGGAGGTTCCCCTCGAGCCACTGCGCAGCGATGTCCGCGAGCTCCTCGGGCTCCAGAGGCAGACCCTGGACGGCGAGCCGGCGATCGCAGTCGATGTCCCCCTCGATGTGGTCCGGGTGTCCCCACCACCCGCGGAGGGACGGCGGCTCGTCCGCGGGGTGACTGCAGAGGACCCAGAGCGTCGACCGGTCACCGGTGTACCCAGGGACCGACACCGAGACCGCGAGGGGGTTCGTCATCGTCTCCGTGAGCGTGTCGCGCGGGCCGACGTCGGTCGTCCACGCGGCCGCTCGAGTGCGGAGTCGCGTCAGGAACCGTTGCGCGAAGGCGTCGCGGAGGGGGTAGACGCCCTCTGCGAAGAACTGATCCATCACCAGGGGACTCCTCTCGATCGTGTCGGCAGGTGACACCGAAGCTCGCGGCGCTCCCGAGGGCTGCGCTCCGAAGCCGGACCACAACGGCGGGCTCCTCACCCGGCCCAACGGATCGGGCGACTACGAGCCGAAGAGGCGCAGGGCAGCCGCGACGGCCATGCCTCCACCCACGATCACCGCAACGAGGCCCCCGACGACCGCGGCGAGCCGCTGGTTCTTGTCCATCCCCATGCTCCGAGCATACGAGTCGTGACGGACAGGAGGGTGGCCGACAGGATGATCGCCACGTCGTGACCGCCCCGTCGCGGACTCCGCCGTCCGTACGCTGACTGCACAGCTCGACTTGCCCGAGGGGGATACGGCTGTGGGTGTCAAGACCGGCGTTGGGGTCCTGAGACGGACGGATCGCCGCGTGCGACGATGCCGGTATGAGCAGTGGGCCCGTGCACTTCGTGTCGATGTTGTTCCCCCACGTCACACAGCTGGACCTCACAGGACCGGTGCAACTGTTCTCGCGGCTGCCCGACGCGGTGATCGACCTCACATGGCACCGCGTCGAACCGGTCGTGACCGATGCTGGTTTCTCGATCCTCCCGACGGTGTCCTTCGACGATGCGCCGCCGGCTGACGTGCTCATGGTGCCTGGGGGGCAGGGGGCGTTCGAGCTGATGGACGACCCGGTCGCACTCGAGTTCGTGCGACGTCAGGCTGCGAGCGCCCGGTTCGTCACGAGCGTCTGTACCGGCGCGTTCGTCCTCGGGGCCGCCGGACTCCTCGCCGGCCGCCGTGCCACGACGCACTGGGCCTCCCATCCGATGCTCGAACTCCTCGGCGCTCGTGCCGAACACGCGCGAGTCGTGCGGGACGGCAACCTCATCACCGGTGGCGGCGTCACCAGCGGTCTGGACTTCGCGCTCACCGTCGCCGCGGAGGTCTACGACGACGCGACCGCCCGCCGCGTGCAGCTCGCGATGGAGTACGACCCGCACCCTCCGTTCGATGCCGGCTCCCCGACCCGTCCGGAGGCGGACCAGGAGCAAGTGCGGCAGACGATCACCGAGACACGTCGGAACCGGCAACCGGGCGTGGTCCGTGCAGCGGCGCGTCTCGCTTCCGACACCCCGTGACGCATCGGCGAGAAGTCCGACGCTGCTTTGGGGACGGGTTGGTCGACTCTGCTGCGGCACTCCGGGAGGAGCGGTGTCGCGGCCGGACCCCACCGACGGCTGCACTTCCCCCTCCCGACCGATGACGGCCGGTACGGAGCTCCGTAGCCTCGCAGTGTGACCGATCGGGACGCACGGGACGACGAGGACGGCTGGGGCGATCCGCCGCTGGCTCCTCGTCCAGGACTCCCGGAACGGCGACCGGGGTCGGGCGTGAACCGGCTGGCGGTCGTCACGCTCACCGCATTGGTCGCCTGGACGATCGCCATGTCCTTCGCCGGCTGGTACGCGCACTCGGTCGGCTACCCACCGATCAGTCTCGACCGCGATTCCGACTTCGTCGCGCCGACGGACGTCCAGAACCGTGTCCGCGGTGCCTGGGGGATCCTGGAGATGCTGTCGCTTCCGGTGGCGCTCGTCGCGGTCGTGCTGTCGGGCGCTGCGCTGTCGTCGCCACGGGAGCGCGTCTCCGCTGCGATCGCGCTCGCGGTGTCGATCGCGTCGGTCGCCGTGGCGTTCGTCGTCGCGGTCTTCGGGCTCGTCGACTTCGTCTTCCGTCAGTGACCTCGCCGACCTCGGTCGGGCGCCCGAGTCCGGCGGACTCGTGACGATGTGCGTCGGCGCCGACGCGGCGGGGGCACGCGCGACCGCCGCGCCGCGGAGTGCGCGGTCCCGTACGCTGACCGCACTGTTCGACGCGTGCCGAGGGGGAGGCGATGACAGGAGTGACGCCCCGATCAGGGGAGAGTTCGCGGCGGCGACGTGACTGGTTCGTCGCACTCGGGAGCACGGCGACGGTCCTGTTGGCCGTGCCCTTCGGCTGGTGCGTGCTGCTCGTGCTGACCGTGCCCGCCGATCGTGGCGAGGGGGACACCGCCAGGATGACCGGCATCGTCGCCGCAGTGGTCTGGGTCGCTCTCGTCGCCGTCTCTGCAGGAGTCGCGTCGAACCTGCCACGAGGGCGGCGAGCACCGGTCTTCTGGCTGGGTCTCGCAGCGAGCCTGTGTGTGACGGGAGCCCCGCTCGTGTTCGTTCTCGCGGTCTCCTAGCGCGAGGGCCGCGGTCAGTCGGGCCGGAATCCGCCCGACGGGCTCCCGACGTCCGAACGTCGTCGTGGCGGTACCACCCTGTGATCGTCCGTTCGTCGGATGTGCCGGACTGCCGTCTCCCGGCACCATCGTGGGATGAGCGGAATCCGGTGGGTCGCAGCCGTCGTCGTGGCGGCTGCAGGCGCGACCTCCCTCACCGGCTGCGGTGCCGGAGGGTGGTGCACGCCGCTTGAACCGAGCACCTCGGTCACGAAGGAGTACGAGCCGACGGTGACTCGTCTCGAGACGATCCCCGGGGTGACGGAGGTCACGACCCGGTACTGGCAACCGGACGACTCCCACTGCGTGTCCCGGGAGTACCTCGAGACGGCACCGTGGTCGGCGGACCACACCGTCCGCGTCCGGTCCGGGTTCACACTCGAGCAGGTGCGGGCGGTCCGGACCGCGCTCGGTTCGTCGACGGGGACCATCGCCGCGTCCGCTGGCGACGGCCTGTCCGCATGGCGGCTGGTGTTGTCGAACCCGTCCGGTGCCGCTCCGTCGCCGTCGGACGCGCCGCTGCTGGTCGATGAGCAGGGCTTCCAGCTGGTGACCCAGGCTGCCGCGTTGCCCGACGTGACGATGGCGGAGCAGGGCACCTCGACGACGATCCGTGTGCGCACGCCGGCGGCGATGCGGGCCACCGCGGCCTGGCTCCGGGAGCACCTGCCGGCGACGGGGAGCTCCTCGCTGGACGTGGGGACGCGCGATCGCTGGTCCGCGTCGACCAGCGTCACCGGTCCCTCCGGCGTCTCGGACACGACGATCGCGACGACGGCCGAGGTCCTGGGAGCACACCCCGACGTCCGGGAGGTCAGCGTCTCCCGGACCCTGGTCGTCGCCGAGGCCCCGACGCGGAGGCAGGCCCGACAGGTGGTCGCGGCCTACGAACGGACGGCCGCCGATGCGGGAGGTCAGGGAATCTCCGTCTCCTGGCCCGACGGGGACGGGACGGTGGAGTCCGGGACGGTCGGGTCCGCTCGGTGAACGCCGGTCGGTACACTCACAGCGCCGCGGTCCCTCGCTGGCGATCGGCATCCCGTCGTCGCCCGAGCCCGGCACGCGGGCGCACAGCACGAGGGGGAGACACCATGGGTCCACAGCGGAAGCGCACGCCGGTCCTGATCGTCGCGGGGTTGTCCCTCGCCGTCGCCCTCGCCGGGTGCTCGGCAGCGGACGGCGGGGTGCCCCCGGCGCCGTCTCCGACGGCGTCGGCCTTCAGTGCGCAGGCTCGCGCGGACATCGCCGCCGGCCGGGCACAGGCTGCCGCGGCGCACGCGACCGCCGAGCCGACCTCCGTGGCGACGGACACCATCCAGTCGTGGCCCGCACACGACTCCGGCCCGCGGCCGCACGCGACCGGCCCGGCCAGTGCGACGTCGAACGGCGTCTCCACGTACACGGTGCAACCGGACGACGTCGTCTCGGTCATCGCACTCCGGTTCGGGCTGTGCAACGCCGACCTGAACGACCCCGAGGCGGAGGCCGGCGTGCTGGTCCCCGGTGCGGTCCTCACGGTCGAGCGCCGCATGGACCAGGACGGCGTCAGCCGACAGGACAGCGACCACGACCACGAGGGCTGGCGCTGCAACTACCCGGGCTGACCCGTCCCGGATCAGTGATCAGCGGTGGTCGCGGTCCGTCCCGGCGAACACGGAAGCGTGGTCGTCGACCCACGCCCAGTGCTGCAACGGCCACGAGACCACGACGGCGCGGCCGACGACGTCCCGTTCCGGGACGAAGCCTCCGGACGGGAGGCCCTGGTGCGCCCGCGAGTCGGCCGACTCGTACCGGTTGTCGCCCATCACCCACAGCTCCCCGGCGGGCACCGTCACGTCGAAGGACGTCCCGGAGGCCGCCTGGCCGGGCTGCTTGCGGACGTACGGCTCGGTGATGGGGACGCCGTTGACCTCCATCTGGCCGAGGTCGTTGCAGCACTGCACGTGGTCGCCCGGGAGGCCGATGACGCGCTTGACCAGGTGGTCGTCGCCGTCGGGGGCGAGCCCGACCACGCTGAGCGCTCCGGTGATGAGGGAGGAGCGCCGGGGTGCGGCGCCCTCGGCCGCGGGGGTGCCGTCGAGCCATCCACCCGGATCGCTGAACACGACCACGTCACCGCGGTGGATCGTCGCCCGTTCGTTGACGATCACGTGGTCGTCGACCTGCAGGGTGTTCATCATCGAGCCCGACGGGATCCAGAACGACCGGATCAGGAACGTCTTCACGAGGAAGGACACCAGCAGCGCCGCCACCACGATGACCAGCAGGTCGCGTAGGAACCGCAGCATGGTGTTCGGTTGCTGCGCGCGCTCGGACCGTCTCGTTGCCCCCATGGTCCGCAGCGTAGGGCCACGGCAGGGAGAACCGCCCCGGCGCACCGTCGCGCTCGACGATCCATCAGGAAGCCGTCGGCTGCTCGGCGGATCGCGGCGCGGATCCAGCGGTCCGTGCGTCAGGAGCGCGTGACGTCCGAGAAGTCCGGCGAGCCGTCCGCCTGTGCCGGCAGCGGCGTCCCGTCGACGTACCGCGGCCAAGCCAGGACGCGCGACGCTCCCGGCCGGGGCTCGTACACGAGGTCGGCGGCTGCCACCGGGAGCAGCGTCGGGAGACGGTCGACCTCGTGCGCTGCGGGGTGGCCGACGGCGACCGGAGCGGGAGGCTGCACCAGGTCGACGGGAGCGTCCTGCGGCGGTGCCGTCACCGCCACCACCGGAACGGGCGCGGGCGCGTCGTCCCACGACGACGCCGGCGCCGGCCAGGTCGCCGAGAGGGAGTCCAGCGAGGGCTCACTCCGCGGGCTGAAGAGCGCGTTGCTCAGGGGGATGACCACGGTGCCGAGCAGGTCGAGGATCACGACCACCCAGATCGTCCGCCACAGCGCCTCGGGCTGGTCGAGGTCGCTCACGAGGAGCGGGAACGACAGCAGGGCGGCGAGGAGCGCGATCACGCCGACCGTGGCCCGCGCCACGACCCGGAGGAGCGCGGTCCGACGGCGGCGGTGGATCACGAGCAGCAGGTGCACGTGCAGGAGCGCGAAGCGGGCGATGGCGACCAGGCCGATCCACTCGGAGAACTGCCGCCCGAGCGTCGAGCCGTCGTCGTACTCCCACGAGTCCGGGCGGAGCAGCCAGGTCTTCGCGAGTCCGGCGACCAGGAGGTACATGGACGTGATGATGCTCGCGAGGGCGAACGCCCCTGACCGCCGTGACGAGACATCGGCGTCGTACCAGGAGAGCAGTGCGAAGACCACGACCACCACGATGGTCAGCAGGAGCTGCACGGCCACGAGCCCGAAGTCCCCGATGAGCACCGCGATGATCCCGACCAGCCCGGCCGCGACGACCGCGCCGATGATCGTCCGGAACACCAGCGGTCGTACCCGCGCCCATGCCGGGTCGAGCCCCCGCACCAGTCCGTCGTCGATGTCGGTCATGACCCCACCCCTCGTCGGTTCGACCGTAGCGCACCGGATCGCCGCGCCGACGAGCGGCGGCACACCCCCGTCCGGGTGCCTGCTGCACTGGTCCCGCCCTTGACATCTGCTCGTGATCGCTCGATCGTCGAGGGATGCAGACCCTGCCGGCGCCGATCGCCCCCGCCGCCCTCGTCGCTCCCGTCGCGTCCGTCCTCGCCTGGTCCGCCCTCGGGGTGCTCGCGGTCGGTGTGGTCGTCGCCGAGGTCGTCGCCGCCGACACCGCGAGCGCCCTGGCCGTGCAGTACCCGGAGTTCGCGCGCCTCCAGGCCGGCCTCGTCGCCGCGGCGATCGCACTCGGACTCTGCGTCGAGGCGGTCCTCGCGATGACGGCCGCGCTGATCGGGGCGATCCGGCACGGGCGGGTCCTCGACAGGTGGGCACTGACGCTCGTGGACGCCCTCGTCGTCGCCCTGACGGTCGGGACCGTGCTGGTCACCGCCGTCCTGTTCGTGATCCCCGGCCCACCGGCGCTCGGACTCGCCGTGCTCGGGCTGGCGGTCGTCGGCGCCGCACTCGTGCTGGTGGTCCTCGTGCTGCGCTCGCTGCTCCGGCAGGCGGCGTCGATGCGGCACGGACCGGACCCGGTGGTCTGACGGCGGCGGAGCCCGACCGCCGACCGGGCGCGACGGGACGGGACGGGACGACCGAGCGCAGCAGTCCGTCAGCCTCCGAGCCGGAGGTGCGTGGTCCTGCCGTCCTCGAACCGGAGCAGGACCGCCACGGATTCGGCCGGGTCCCGCGGGGCCGGCAGGTCGAGCGCGTACGCCGTCGGGCCGGAGTCGGCCGTGCAGGCTGGTCCGCCCTGGATGCGCATCGTTACCTCGACCGCGGCGCCGTGCTGCTCGATGCCTGTCGGTGCCGCGGGGCAGGTCGACGAGCCGTAGGTCATGACGAAGAACCGGTCGCCCGGGTCGACCCATCCCGCGGTGGGGCGCGTGTCGATCATGCCGACCGGGCTTGTGGCTTCCGGGACGGCCCCGTGGTACTCCTCACCGATCACCCGGTCCCGGCCGAGGAGCAGCGTGGCCACGACCGCCGCGGCCACCACGAGGACGACGACGAGAACGCCTCGGCGCGACCAGGACCGACGCGCCTGCCCGGGCCCGGTGCCCCGGTCGTCCGTCGCCCACCCCATGCGACGAGTGTCGCCGCAGGCGCCACCGGTGACAAGGGCGGGAAGCCCCGCCGGCCGCCAGCACTGACGCCCGAGTCTCGGGCGCAGCGCCAAGTAGACCCGGGACAAACCCCCCCCCTTTGGCGCCCCGCGCGGCGCGGGGG